>JAOTWE010000084.1 GCA_029863065.1 Betaproteobacteria bacterium | reverse complement strand
CGCCGAGCTCGCGCCGATGCGCGAGCGCGCGCAGACCTATCTCGATGACCCGACGCTGGTGAAGAGCATCATCGCCGACGGCTGCGACAAGGCGCGCAAGCTGGCGCTGGAAACCATGCGCGATGTGCGCGAAGCGATGGGTCTCACGTATACGTGATGAGCGAGCCGACGCAACTGGCGCTTGCCACCCCGGTCGCCCGCATCTACGGCGAGCCGCTGATCGAGATCCCGCAGGATCTTTATATCCCGCCGGGCGCGCTCGAGGTGATCCTGGAGGCCTTCGAGGGGCCGCTCGATCTGCTGCTGTACCTGATCCGCAAGGAAAACCTCGACATTCTCGACATCCCCATGGCGCCGCTCACGCGCCAGTACCTCGAGTACGTCGAGGCCATGCGCGCCACCAATCTCGAGCTCGCCGCGGAGTACCTCGTGATGGCGGCCACGCTCATGGCGATCAAGTCCCGGCTGCTGCTGCCCCGCCCGCCGGCCGTCGAACTGGGCGAGGAGGATCCGCGCGCCGAGCTGGTGCGGCGGTTGCTCGAGTACGAGCGGATGAAGAAGGCGGCGCTGCAGCTCGACCAGATGCCGCAGGTCGGGCGCGACATCATCGCGGTCTGCGTGTGGGTGGAGCGCACCGTGGCCGAGCGCCTGCCGGAAGTCAACGCGCAGGATCTCGCCGAGGCCTGGCGCACGCTGCTGCATCGGGCGCGGCTCTCGGCGCACCACCGCGTCTCGCGCGAGGAGCTGTCGGTGCGCGAGCACATGAGCGGCATCCTGCGGCGCCTGCAGGAGCGGCGCGTGCTGGAGTTCGGCGAGCTGTTCGACCCGGCGCTCGGCGTGGCAGTGCTGGTGGTGACGCTGCTCGCGGTGCTGGAACTGGCGCGCGAGTCGCTGCTCGAGCTCACGCAGTCGGAGAGCTACGCACCGATCTACGTAAAATTGGCCCATGCCGAGCCCCACTGAAGCCAAGCGCATCCTGGAAGCGGCGCTGCTCGCTTCGCAGGAACCCCTGTCGCTGGTCGACCTGCGGCGACTGTTCGACGATCAGCTGGGCGCCGACACCCTCAAAAATCTGCTCGCCGAACTGCGCGAGGAGTGGAACGGGCGCGCGGTGGAGCTGGCCAGCCTGGCGAGCGGCTGGCGCTTCCAGACGCGGCCGGAATTCCGGCCGTTCGCCGAGAAGCTGCAACCCGAGAAGCCGCCGCGCTACTCGCGGGCGGTGATGGAGACGCTCGCCATCATCGCCTACCGCCAGCCGGTGACGCGCGGCGACATCGAGGACATCCGCGGCGTGACGGTGTCGACGCAGATCATTCAGACCCTGGAGAGCCGCGGCTGGATCGACGCCGTCGGCCACCGCGAGACGCCGGGTCGGCCCGCGCTCTACGCCACAACGAAGTCCTTTCTCGACGACCTCGGATTGCGCTCGCTGCAGGAATTGCCGCCGCTCGAGGACATCGCCCAGACGCTGCAGCTTGAACCCGCGCCGGCCACCGTCGTCCCCGAAGCCGCCAACGAACCCGCCGCAGGCTGAGCGCCTGCAGAAGCTTCTGGCGGCGGCTGGCCACGGCTCGCGCCGGGAGATCGAGGCCTGGATCAGCGCCGGACGCCTGAAGATCAATGGCGCGACCGCCAGGCTGGGCGACCGCGCGCAAGCCTCGGACCGCATCGAATTGGACGGCAAGACCCTTGTCCTGAAGGCAGCCGGCGCGGTGCCCCGCGTGCTGCTCTACCACAAGCCCGACGGCGAGATGGTGACCCGCTCGGACCCTGAGGGCCGACCCACCGTGTTCCAGCGGTTGCCGCCGATTCCGGGCGGCAAGTGGGTGGCGGTAGGGCGCCTCGACATCAACACCGCGGGATTGCTGCTTTTCACCGACTCAGGAGAGCTCGCGAACCGCCTGATGCACCCACGCTATGAGGTGCAGCGCGAGTATGCGGTGCGCGTTCTCGGCGCCTTGCAGCCCGAGGAACGCCGCCAGCTTCTGGCCGGTGTCGCCCTGGACGACGGCGTTGCCCGCTTCGACACGCTCGAGCCCTCCGGCGCCGCAGAAGGCGCCAACCGCTGGTACCGGGCAACGCTGCGCGAGGGCCGCAACCGCGAAGTGCGGCGCCTGTTCGAGGCGATCGGCCGCAAGGTCAGCCGGCTCCTGCGGGTGCGCTACGGACCGGTCGAGCTGCCGCGGGATCTGCGACCGGGGCGCTGGCTCGAACTGGATGAAAAAAGCGTCGCGGAGATTGTGAAAGCGGCAAAAAGCGGTTAAACTTCAAGCCGTTTGGTGTAGATGGGCTTCGGCCCATTTTTTGTTTGTGGCGAGCACGCTCGAAGGCATCCTGGAGCCGACCCTGGCAGGTCTGGGGTTTGAACTGGTGGACACGCAGGTGTCCAACCGGGGACGCTTCGTGCGCATTTTCATGGACAAGCCCGGTGGCATCACGGTGGACGAGTGCGCGGCGGTCAGCCGGCACCTGTCCCACCTGCTCGAGGTCGAAGGCATCGATTACGACCGGCTGGAAGTGTCCTCGCCGGGCCTTGACCGGCCGCTGCGACGGCCCGCGGACTTCGCGCGCTTCGCCGGCCAGCGGGTGGATGTGAGGATGCGGCTGGCGGATGCGACGGGCCGCAGGCGCTACGTGGGTGTGCTGCGCGGCATCGAGGGCACCACGGCGACCGTGGAGGTGGACGGCACGCCGGTGGCGCTGCAACTGGAAGGCATGGATCGGGCGCGACTCGTTCCGGAACAATGAGCTTGGAGCAAAGATGAGCCGGGAAATTCTGCTGCTGGTGGACGCGCTGGCGCGCGAGAAGAACGTCAACCGCGACGTCGTGTTCGGCGCGCTGGAAATGGCGCTCGCCTCGGCCACCAAGAAGCGCTTCACCGAGGACGTGGATGTGCGCGTGGCCATCGACCAGAACACGGGCGACTACGAGGCATTCCGGCGCTGGCACGTCGTGCCCGACGATACGCCGGAGTGGAACACGGCGCAGATGCTGTCGCTCGAGGAAGCGCAGGACAGGAAGCCGGACGCCAAGATGGACGACTATCTCGAAGAGCCGATCGAGAAGATCCCTTTCGGCCGCATCGGCGCGCAGACCGCGAAACAGGTCATCCTGCAGCGCATCCGCGACGCCGAGCGCGAGCAGATCCTGAACGACTTCCTCGCCCGGGGCGACGAGCTGGTCACCGGTTCGGTCAAGCGCATGGAGCGGGGCAGCGCGATCGTCGAATCGGGCCGTCTGGAAGCCCTGCTGCCGCGCGAGAACATGATCCCGAAGGAAAACCTGCGGGTCGGCGACCGCGTGCGCGCCTGGGTGGCGAAGATCGATCGCGGCGCGCGCGGGCCGCAGCTGATCCTGTCGCGCACCGCGCCGCAGTTCATCATGAAGCTGTTCGAGCTCGAAGTGCCCGAGATCGAGGAACGGCTGCTGGAGATCAAGTCCGCGGCGCGCGACCCCGGCGTGCGCGCCAAGATCGCCGTGCACACCAACGACCGGCGCATCGACCCGATCGGCACCTGCGTCGGCATGCGCGGCTCGCGCGTGCAGGCGGTGACGCAGGAGCTGGCCGGCGAGCGCGTCGACATCGTGCTGTGGTCCGCGGACCCCGCGCAGTTCGTCATCGGCGCGCTCGCGCCCGCCGAGGTGAGCTCGATTCTGGTGGACGAGGAGAAGCACTCGATGGATGTGGTGGTGGACGAGGAGAACCTCGCCATCGCCATCGGCCGCAGCGGCCAGAACGTGCGCCTCGCGTCCGAACTCACCGGCTGGACGATCAACCTCATGACCGAAGAGGAGTCGACCAAGAAGCAGGAAGAGGAATCGACGCGCGTGCGCGAGCTCTTCATCCAGCGCCTCGACGTCGACGAAGAGGTGGCCAATATCCTCATCCAGGAAGGCTTCTCGACGCTGGAAGAGATCGCCTACGTGCCGCTCAACGAGATGCTGGAGATCGAGGCGTTCGACGAGAACACGGTGAACGAACTGCGCAGCCGCGCGCGCAATGCGCTGCTGGTGCAGGCGATCGCCAGCGAGGAGCAGGTCGAGGGCGTGGACCAGAACCTGCTGCAGCTGGCGGGCATGGACACGCAGCTCGCCGCCAAGCTGGCCGAGGGCGGCGTGAAAACGCGCGACGACCTGGCCGATCTGGCCGTGGACGAGCTCTCGGAACTGACCGGCATCGACGACGAGCGCGCCAAGGGCCTGATCATGGCGGCGCGCGCGCACTGGTTCGAGTCCGACGGCCAGGCGGAAATCAAGGAGGCGCAGTAACGTGGCCATGACCAGCGTCACCCAATTTGCCAGCGAACTGAAGGTGCCGCCCTCCGTGCTGCTGGAGCAGTTGCGCGCCGCCGGCGTGCAAAAGCAGGCGGCGGACGATTCGCTCACGGAAGGCGACAAGGCGCGGCTGCTCGAGTATCTGCGCAGGTCGCACGGCTCCGCAGACGCGAAGAACAAGATTACGCTGACCCGCAAGCAGTCCAGCGAGATCATCAAGAAGTCCGACACCTCGGGCAAGGCGCGCACCATCCAGGTCGAGGTGCGCAAGAAGCGCGTATTCGTGAAGCGCGATCCCGCCGAACTGGCAGCGCAGGAAAGCGCCGCCGAGACGCCGGCGGCGCCGCCGCCGCCCGCGGAAGCGCCGGCGCCCGCGGCGCCGCGGGCGCTCGACGACAAGGAAAGACAGCTGCGCGAGGACGAGGCGCGCCGGCAGGAGCAGTTGTCGTCGCTGCAGGCGGCGGAATTGCGCGAAAAGCAGGAACGTGAGCGGCGCGAGGCTGAGCAGCGGACCGCCGAGCGCGAAGCGCAGGTGGCGATCGAAAAGGCGCAGGCACAACCTGGGGCAGCAGCGCTGGCCGGAGGCACGCTGCATGCGCCCAAGACGGGCGATGCCAAGCCGGACAAGAAGCCCAAGAAGGCGAAGCCGACCACCACCATGCGCGACGATTCGGTGCGCCGGCGCACCATCAAGACGCGGGGCGACGTGGGCGGCGGCATCGGCGGATGGCACGCCAGGGGCGGCGCGCGGCACCGGGGCGGCGCGGCGACCGAGCAGCCGCCGTTCAGCCAGCCCGCCGAGCCGGTGACGCGCGACATCGCGGTGCCCGAAACCATCGCCGTCGGCGAGCTGGCGCACCGCATGTCGGTGAAAGCGGCCGAGGTGATCAAGGTGCTGATGAAGCTCGGCACCATGGCCACCATCAATCAGGTGCTCGACCAGGAAACGGCGATGATCGTGGTCGAGGAGATGGGCCACAAGGCGAAGGCCGCGAAGCTCGACGACCCGGAGTCGTATCTCGCCGAAACCGCGCAGGACGCGGAGCATGAAGCCGTGGTTGGCGAGACGCGGCCGCCGGTGGTCACCGTCATGGGCCACGTCGACCATGGCAAGACGTCGCTGCTTGACTACATCCGGCGCACCAAGGTGGCGGCGGGCGAGGCCGGCGGCATCACGCAGCACATCGGGGCCTACCACGTGCAAACGCCGCGCGGCGTCGTCACGTTCCTCGACACGCCCGGCCACGAGGCGTTTACCGCCATGCGCGCACGCGGCGCGATGGTGACCGACCTGGTGATCCTGGTGGTGGCCGCCGATGACGGCGTGATGCCACAGACGGTGGAGGCCATCAATCATGCCAGGGCGGCCAAGGTGCCGCTGGTGGTGGCGCTCAACAAGATCGACAAGGGCGAAGCCAATCCGGAGAAGGTCAAGCAAGAGCTACTGCAGCATGGCGTCGTGCCGGAGGAATTCGGCGGCGACACGGCGTTCGTGCCGGTATCGGCCAAGACCGGCAAGGGCGTGGACGACCTGCTGGAGCGCGTGCTGCTGCAGGCCGAAGTGCTGGAACTGAAGGCGCCGGTGCAGGCTCCGGCGCGCGGCGTCGTGATCGAGGCGCGTCTGGACAAGGGGCGCGGCCCGGTGGCAACGGTGCTGGTGCGCGCGGGCACGCTGCATCGCGGCGACGTGGTGCTGACCGGATCCGTCTACGGGCGGGTGCGCGCCATGCTCGACGAGAACGGCCGGTCGATCGAAACCGCGGGCCCGTCGATCCCGGTGGAGATCCAGGGGCTGTCCGAAGTGCCCTCGGCGGGGGAAGAGATGACCACGCTTGCCGACGAGCGCAAGGCGCGGGAGATCGCGCTCTTTCGCCAAGGCAAGTACCGCGACGTCAAGCTCGCCAAGCAGCAGGCGGCCAAGCTGGAGAACCTGTTCCAGCAGATGGGCGAGGGCGGGACAAAGGTGCTGTCGCTGGTGATCAAGGCCGACGTCCAGGGCTCGCAGGAAGCCCTGGTGCATGCGCTGACGCGCCTGTCGACGGAAGAGGTGAAGGTCGGCGTGGTGCATGCCGGCGTCGGCGGCATCACGGAGTCCGATGTCAACCTGGCGCTGGCGGCGAAAGCGGTGATCATCGGCTTCAATGCGCGTGCCGACGCCACCGCGCGCAAGCTCATCGAGAGCTCGGGCATCGAGGTGCGCTACTACAACATCATTTACGAGGCCGTGGACGAGATCAAGGCTGCGCTGTCGGGCATGCTGGCGCCCGAAAGGAAGGAGCAGGTGCTCGGCATGGTCGAGGTGCGGCAGGTGTTCCGCATCTCCAAGGTCGGCGCCGTCGCCGGCTGCTACGTCGTGGACGGCCTCGTGCGGCGCAACGCGCAGGTGCGCGTGCTGCGCGACAACGTCGTCATCCACACCGGCGAGATCGAATCGCTCAAGCGCTTCAAGGACGACGCGCGCGAAGTAAAGGCTGGTTTCGAGTGCGGCATGTCATTGAAGAACTTTTCGGACATCAAGGAAGGCGACCAGTTCGAGGTGTTCGAAGTCCTCGAGGTTGCGCGAACCTTGTGAGCCGCGGCCGACCGCAGAAGGTCGCCGACCAGATCCAGCGCGAGCTGTCCGTTCTCCTGAGTCGCGAATTGCGCGATCCGCGCCTCGCGCTGGTCACCCTGACCGCAGTGGATGTCGCTCCGGACCTGTCGCACGCCCTGGTTTATTTCACCTGCCTCGAGGCGGCGCAGGTCGAGCCCGCGGCAGCGGCACTGAAAAGCGCCGCCGGTTACCTGCGCTCGCATCTGGCAAAGCGCATCCAGCTTTACATGACGCCGGAGCTGCGCTTCCGGCACGACGAATCGGTGGCGCGCGGCGCGCACCTTTCGCGGCTCATCGACAGCGTCCGGCCCAAGAGCTGATGCGCCGCAGGCTCGACGGCATGCTGCTCCTCGACAAGCCTGCGGGGGTTGGCTCGAACGCGGTCCTGCAGGCGGTCAAGCGCCTCTATGGCGCCGCCAAGGCGGGGCATGCCGGCACGCTCGATCCGCTGGCCTCCGGCATGCTGCTGGTCTTGTTCGGCGAGGCCACCAAGTTCTCGCAGCTCGCGCTCGATGCCGACAAGGAGTATGTCGCACGCGCGCATCTCGGCGTCACCACCTCGACGGCGGATGCCGACGGTGAAGTGCTCGAGCGCAAGCCCTGCACGACACGCGTCGAAGACATTGAGCCGGTACTTGGCCGGTTTCGGGGAGGTATCGAGCAGATGCCGCCGATGTATTCGGCACTCAAGCACGCGGGGCGCCCCCTGTATGCGCTGGCGCGCAAGGGGATCGAGGTGCCGAGGACAATGCGCCGCATTCGCGTGCACGCGCTCGAGCTGACGCACTTCGAGAACCACAGCCTTGAGCTCCTGGTTCGCTGCAGCAAAGGCACCTATGTGCGCACCCTGGTCGAGGACATCGGCCGTGCCCTGGGTTGCGGCGCGCACCTCGCCGCGCTGCGGCGCACGCAGTCGGGCGGCTTTCACATCGAAGATGCCGTGACGCTCGAGCAGCTGCAGCGAGATACGACATCGGAGCGCGATGCCCGGCTCCTGCCGCTCGGGTGCCTGCTGGCGGGTCTGCCGCGGGTGGACCTGCCGGCGGCGCTGGCAGAGCGCTTCGCGCGCGGCCAGGCGCTCAGCATGGAGGATGCGCCAGCGGGACAATGCAGCGTTTACGGCCTGCAGGGGAGGCTGCTCGGTCTGGGCGAGGGCCATACCCCGGGGAAATTGCGTCCGCGCAGGCTCGTTAACCACGCAAGCGGCTGAAAAACATCAAAAACTTGTAGATCGGCGCCGGCCTCGCTAAAATGCGCGGCTTAAACCAGGAGACAGAGAGTATGGCTTTGCAGGTTGCGCAAAAAGCGCAGGTCGTCCAGCAGTACCAGCGCTCCGGCAAGGATACCGGATCGACCGAAGTGCAGGTCGCGCTCCTCACCGAGCGCATCAACAGTCTCGCCGAGCACTTCAAGGCCCACGTCAAGGATTTCCATTCGCGTCGCGGGCTTCTCAAGCTCGTGTCGCAGCGTCGCAAGCTGCTCGACTACCTGCGGCGCACGGATGCCGACAAGTACCGCTCGGTGATCGAGCGGCTGAGTCTGCGTAAGTAACCCTAATGCCGCCGCGAGCAACGCTCATCAAGCGATGAGCGTTTTTGCTTTTGGCCACCAAGCGAGGTAACCCATTGAATCCGACAAAGAAGACTTTCACCCTGGGTGATCAACAGGTCACGTTCGAAACCGGCGAGATCGCGCGCCAGGCGCATGGCGCCGTGCTGTGCTCCATCGACGACACAGTGGTCCTCGCCACCGTGGTCGGCGCCAAGGAGCCGAAAGCGGGCCAGGACTGGTTTCCGCTGACGGTGGACTATGCCGAGAGGACGTATGCCGCGGGCAAGATCCCCGGCGGCTTCTTCAAGCGCGAGGGACGCCCCTCGGAGAAGGAAACGCTGACCTCGCGGTTGATCGACCGGCCGATCCGGCCGCTGTTCCCGGACGGGTTCTTCAATGAAGTGCAGGTGGTGGCCCAGGTGCTGTCCCTGAATCCGGAAGTGGATTCCGACATCCCGGCAATGCTTGCGGTATCGGCTGCCCTGACGCTGTCGGGCATCCCGTTCAACGGACCGATCGGCGCCTGCCGCGTCGGCTATCTGAACGGCCAGTACGTGCTGAATCCGACCGCGACGCAGCTCAAGGAGTCGCAACTCAATCTGGTGGTCGCCGGCACCGAGCAGGGCGTGCTGATGGTCGAGTCCGAGGCGCGCGAACTGCCCGAGGACGTGATGCTCGGCGCCGTGGAGTTTGGGCACGAGAAGATGCAGGCGGCAATCCAGGCGATCCACGAATTGGCCGAGGTCGCGGCCAAGCCGGCGTGGGACTGGCAGCCGCCGGCGAAGAACGAGGCGCTGATCCAGCGCATCGCGGAACTGGCCGAAAGCGACCTGCGCGCTGCGTTCGAAATGCGGCAGAAGCAGGCACGCAACACGCGCCTCAACGAGATCCGCAAGGCGACACTGGCCAAGGTGGAAGAGGAGGCCGAGGCAGCGGGTGCCGCGCTTGAGGCAAACGTCGCCAAGGACGTGTTCTTCAACCTCGAGTCGAAGATCGTCCGCAACCAGATTCTCGATGGCGAGCCGCGCATCGACGGCCGCGACACGCGCACCGTGCGGCCGATCAACGTTCGCGTCGGCGTGCTGCCGCGCACGCATGGTTCGGCGCTGTTCACGCGCGGCGAGACCCAGGCGCTGGTCAGCGTGACGCTCGGCACCGGGCGCGACGAGCAGATCATCGATGCGCTGGCCGGGGAATACCGCGAGCGCTTCATGTTTCACTACAACATGCCGCCCTATGCGACCGGCGAGACCGGGCGCTTCGGCTTCACCAAGCGCCGCGAGATCGGCCACGGCCGCCTCGCCAAGCGCTCGCTGGTAGCCATGCTGCCGAGCGCCGAGGACTTCGGCTACTCGCTGCGCGTGGTATCCGAGATCACCGAGTCGAACGGCTCGTCGTCGATGGCTTCGGTGTGCGGCGGCAGCCTGGCGATGATGGATGCCGGCGTGCCGATCAAGGCGCACGTCGCCGGCATTGCCATGGGGCTGATCAAGGAAGGCAACCGCTTCGCCGTGCTGTCCGACATCCTCGGCGACGAGGACCATCTTGGCGACATGGACTTCAAGGTGGCGGGTACCGAGACCGGCGTGACGGCGCTGCAGATGGACCTCAAGATCGAATCGATCAACAAGAGCATCATGAAGATCGCGCTCGACCAGGCGCGCGAGGCTCGCATGCAGATCCTGGAGATCATGAAGCAGGCGATCGAAGGATCGCGCACCGAGCTCTCGACCTACGCGCCGCGCATCATCAAGATCAAGATCAATCCGGACAAGATCCGCGACGTGATCGGCAAGGGTGGCGTCGTGATCCGCGGCATCCAGGAGGAAACCGGCACCACCATCGAGATTGAGGACGACGGCACCATCTCCATCGCCTGCGTCGTCGCGGAAGGCGGCGAGGCGGCCAAGAAGCGCATCCAGGAGCTCACTGCGGACGTCGAAGTCGGCAAGATCTACGAAGGCACGGTGCTGCGCCTGCTCGATTTCGGCGCCATTGTGCAGCTGCTGCCGGGCCGCGATGGCCTGCTGCACATCTCGCAGATCAGCCAGGAGCGCGTGAACGCCGTGTCCGACCACCTCAAGGAAGGGCAGACAGTGAAGGTGAAGGTGCTCGAAGCTGACGACAAGGGACGCGTGCGACTGTCGATGAAGGCGATCGGCGCGCCGGAAGCGGCGAAGCAGGCCTAGCGAGCGCACTGCCGCCGGCCGCAAAGAAAAAGGGGCGCCAAAGCGCCCCTTTTTCATTGCCGCGCGAAACCTACTTCGCGACCTGCTTTTCGCGCAGCTCGTCCAGCGTCTTGCAGTCGATGCACAACGTGGCGGTGGGGCGCGCCTCGAGCCGCTTCAGGCCGATTTCCACGCCGCAGCTTTCGCAGTAGCCGTACTCGTTGGCGTCGATGCGGCCGATGGTCTCGTCGATCTTCTTGATGAGCTTTCTCTCGCGGTCGCGGTTGCGCAGCTCCAGCGCCATGTCCGACTCCTGGCTGGCGCGGTCGTTGGGGTCGGCGAACACCGTCGCCTCGTCCTGCATGGTGTGGACCGTGCGATCGATCTCCGCGGACAGCTCGGCCTTCAGCTGCTCCAGCATCTTGCGGAAATGCGTGCGCATTCTCGCATTCATGTATTCCTCGCCCTTTTTCGGCGCGTAGGGCGTGAAGCTCTTGCGAGTGAGTTCTACGGGCATTTCTCTGTCCGGCCGGAAAAACGAAGGCGCTTTTGTAGCAGAAAAGCCCCCTAGCAGCAAGCCGAAAAAAGAGTATCATGAGCGCCCTTTGCGGGGTGTGGCGCAGCCTGGTAGCGCGCTTGCTTTGGGAGCAAGATGTCGGGAGTTCGAATCTC
>JAOTWE010000083.1 GCA_029863065.1 Betaproteobacteria bacterium | reverse complement strand
GACTCCCGGTGGCCGCCTTTTCCCGGTATTCGCGATCCACCTCAAGAAGCTGCGCCACGTCGGGCGCGGCCGAAGCGACACGCGGCGCGCGCGCTACACGCCGCCCGAGCATGCTCGCGAGCGAAGCGCGGATCTGCGCCGCGCGCCGCGGCCCGAGGCCCGGCACGTCTTCGAGCCTGCCGTCGTGCGCCGCGGCTTCGAGTCCCTCCAGCGTGTCCACGTGCAGCGTCTCGTGGATGGCATGCGCGATCTCCGGGCCGATGCCGGGCACGCTGCAAAACAGCGCCTCCGGGTCTGCATCGCCGCGCAGGCGCGCGAGCTGCACCCAGCGCCCGCTGACCAGCATCTCGGCGATCGCGCTGGCGATGCCCGGGCCGACGCCCGGCAGCGCCTCGAGTCCGGCGCGCCCCTGCGCGTCGAAGCGCTCGCGCACCGGGCGTGCTTCGCGCGTGAGCACGTCCGCCGCCCTGCGGTAGGCGCCGACGCGGAACGGATTGCCGCCCTGCGCTTCGACGAGCGCCGCCGCCTCGCGCAGCTGCGCGGCGATCTGGACGTTCTCGTCCATGCCCGAATGATCGCGCCGCGCCGCGCGACGGGGTTGAGGCAAGTCAAGATAGCGCGCCGCAGCGCGAGCAGAATGCGCCGTCATGAGCGACGTTTCCATCCCCGCGGGTGCGCTCGCCCTGGAAGGCGTGCTGGAACTCCCCGCCACGCCCCACGGCGTGGTGGTGTTCTCCCACGGCAGCGGCTCGGGCCGCCACTCGACGCGCAACCGCTACGTTGCCGGCGAGTTGCGCAAGTCCAGCCTCGGCACGCTGCTCCTCGACCTGCTGACGGAAGACGAAGATCGGGACTATGACAACCGCTTCGACATCCCGCTGCTCACCGAGCGCCTGGGCGACGCGGTGCGCTTCGTAGAGCGCCGTGTCGGCACGCGCGACCTGCCCGTGGGCCTGTTCGGCGCGAGCACCGGCGCGGCTTCCGCGCTGCGCGTGGCGGCGGCCATGCCGCAGACGGTGCGCGCGGTGGTATCGCGCGGCGGGCGGCCGGATCTCGCGGGCCGCGGCGTGCTCGGCAACGTGAAGGTGCCGACCCTGCTCATCGTCGGCGCCGCGGACCACGGCGTCATCGAGCTGAACGAGGCCGCGCGCGACGCGCTCGAGCAATGCGAGCGCGAGCTGGTCCTCGTGCCCCGGGCCACGCACCTGTTCGAGGAGCCCGGCACGCTCGAGGAGGTCGCGCGCCTCGCCGCGGCCTGGTTCAAGCGCCACCTCGAGGCGCCGGCGGAGGCGCGCAGTCGCGGGAGACCAGCATCGCCTTGAGTCTGTGGTTGACGAATTCGGTCAGCCCCGCACGGTTGAGGTGGTCGGTGTCGAAATACAAGCGCGGCTCGTCCAGCGCCGCCGAGAAATCTGCGTAACAGGCCTGCTGCGCGGACAGCATGCGCGACAGCGCGGCGTCAAATGCCGCCTCGCCGGGAAGCTGCTCGCGGAATTGCGCCGGCACGGGCATCTTCACGACCACCATGCGCGCCCCTGCCTGACGCGCAAGCGCCGCGATCGCGGCAAGCTGCTCGAGATAGCGCGCGCGCGCCGCCTCCGAAACCGGTTCCGGATAGAGATAGGCGACGCGCTTCTTGACCGCCGCCGCGGAAGGCCGGTACACGCGCTCGAATTGCGCCTCGCCTTCCCAGACGTCGCGCTGCAAGCGTTCGCGATTGTTGATTTTCGAGAAGCCGCTCGCGTAATCGAGCACCGCGCGGACATCCACGCCCTCCCGCAGCGCGTAGTCCCACAGGCGAGCGGCGATGGCCGGCTCGAACGGCGTGCGCCGCAGCAGCTTGGCATCGGCGAAGCGCTCCTCGTTCCAGGTGCGCGAGTCGAACGCGAATGCATCCGCGACGTAGAGCACGTTGCGCACCCGCCGCCGGCCGAGCAGATGCTCGAGCACGAAGCGGTTGTAGAGCGGGCCGGTGCCGGGCCCGGCGAGATTCAGGATCCGCAAGCCCGTGTCGCGCTCCATGCGCGCATTGAAATCGGCGAAATCCAGCGGCATCGCGTGCGACGCGCCCAGGATCACCCAGTCGAACGCGCCCTCCCGCGCCGTCGCGATCTTGAAGAACGGATTGGTGTGGCCGGTGCGCAGCATGAGCCGCTCGGCGGCGAAATACAGGCCGGCGTAGATCGCCACACCGATGGCGATGAAGAGCAATGCCGGTTTGAGCAGGGCTCGCATGCGTCAGAACTGCATGTAGATGAATTCGCGCGCCTGCCACCGTCCGAGGAGCAGCAGCGCGATGATGGCGAGGTAGTAGATGCCCCAGCGCAGCGCCACCGGCGCGGCAGCGAGTCTCTGGAAAATCGACCGGCGCTCATCGACGATCTCGATGCCGATCAGGAACGCGATCAGGGCGAACGCCGTGTAATGATCGGCGGTAAATGGAAATCTCGGCAGCAAGGAGGGGATCTCGACGAGGTTCAGGGCGATTTTTTTCAGGATCAGCCAGGCATCGCCGAGCGACTTGGCGCGGAAGAAGATCCAGCTGATCGCGATGAGATGAAAAGTCAGCAGCACGCGTAGCACGAGCAGCGCGGTGCTCTCGCGCAGCCGCGGCGCCCATTCGCCGACGCGCCGCCAGACGGGGCGCGCGGCCACGCCCGCCCATTGATAGGCGCCGTTCAGCGCGCCCCAGACGAGGAAGGTCCAGCCCACGCCGTAGCCGAGCCCCGCGTGCCACAGGCCGCTCACCAGGAACACGAGCATCAGGTTCAGGTACAGCCGAATCGGCCCCGCGCGGCTGCCGCCGAGCGGAATGAACAGATAGTCGCGAAACCAGCGGCCCAGCGAAATGTGCCAGCGCTCGCCCCAGAACTCGGCCGTGCTGCGGGACAGGTACGGCCGGCGGAAATTCTCCAGCAGCTGCACGCCCAGGAGCAGCGAGATGCCGATCGCGATGTCCGTGTATCCCGAGAAATCGCAATAGATCTGAAAGGCGAAGAAGTAGACGCTGATGAGGAGGTCGATCGGCGAGGCGAAGGCGGCGATGGCGAAGCTCCGGTCGACGATCGGCGCCAGGTTGTCGGCGATCACCACTTTCTTGAACAGCCCCCAGCCGATCAGCTGCAGCCCGCTCACCAGGCGCGCGGGATCGGCGCGCAGCCCGCCCGCCAGCTGCGGCAGGAAATTGGTGGCGCGATCGATCGGCCCGGCAAGGATCTTGGGGAACCACGCGAGGTAGAGCGCGACGTGGCCCGCTGGAGAATGCGCCGGCAGCCGCCGGGCATAGGCGTCGATGAGGTAGCTCGCCGCCGAGAACGCATAGAAGGAATAGCCGACCGGCGCCTTGAGGCCGAGCACCGGCAGCGAGAGCTGGCCCGCAAGGAAATCGTAGTACTTGAGCGCGACGAGCGACCCCAGCACCGCCGTCAGGCCCGCCGCAAGCAACGTACGCCGCGCGCTCCTGTGCGCCGTGCGCTCCAGCGCGCGCGCGCAGGCGAGCACGACGAGCGTGACCGCGCCGAGGTAGAGCAGGTTCGAGGGCTGCGTGAAGCCGTAGAAAAGGAAGCTCGCGGCGAGCAGCCAGGCCCAGCGCTTGCCGGCGGGCAGCACCGCGAACAGGATGAGCGCCAGAACCAGGAAAACGTAGAACTCGAGCGAGGTGAAAAGCATGCGTCACGCCCGCTCTTCAGCGCTCAGTAGCTCGCGCCCCCGGCGCGCAGGTCCTCCGGCACGAGATCGATCGGGATCGCCGCGTTGACGACGAGGTAGCTCGCCAGCGCCTCGCGCTGCTCGCGCGTAAGCTTGATTTCGACGTGGCTCGGCTTGTTGAGCGTTCCCAGCCAGGCGCTCTTGGGGCGGTCCTGGGTGACGACCACGGTGATGATATGGCAGCTCTGGCAGTAATTGAGCGCGAAATCGCGCCCGTCCGGGGCAAGGATCTTTTCCCAACTCGCGCGCCCCGGGTCCGCGGGCATCTTGCTCGCCGGCAGCGGCATGTTGAACGACAGGTAATCGGCGAGCGTCAGCATCTGCTTCTCGTCCAGCTTCTGCAGACCGGGAAGGGCCTTGCTGCGCGCGCGCAGATGCGCGAGCCATTCCTCGCGCGTGCGCTTGGCCGCCACCAGGCCCTTCACCTCGTCGGCCGGCGCGCCGCCGGCGAACACGCCGGCGAGCAGCGTGCGGCCGCCGGCCGGAATGAAGTCGAACACGTCGGCGGCCTGGGCCGCCAGCGCCCCGGAAAGCAATGCGGCGAGTAGGAAGGCCCTCATGTCAGAAGCGCAGGTCCGGCGGCACGTCGTCGAACTTCATCGGCATGTTGAGCGCCGAGTAGCGCGCGAACTCCTCGCGTTCCTGCGGGCTCATCTTCATTTCGCGGTGAAACGGCGACAGGAAGATGTTGCGCCAGGCCTGCAGTTCGCGGTCTTGCGTCAGGTAGCTCGTAAAGAGCGAGTGGCAGAACTGGCATTGGTTCCAGGCGAGGTCGCGTCCGTCGGCAGGCAGTGCCTTGGCGAGGTCGCCGCGCTGCGCGACATCCTCGGCCAACGGCAGGTTGACCGCGAAATACGCCGCCAGCGTGTCGAGCTCCCGGCCGCTCAGGTTCTTTGCGCGCGCGGCCGCGAACCCGCGCCACTCGACCTCGGTGCGGCGCGCCTGCGCGATCTTGCGCAGCTCGCCGATGTCCGGGGGCGAGCCCGCCATCTCGAGCAGCAAAGCCCTGCCGCCCTTCGGCATGAAGCCGGGGTCTTCTCCCGCCGCCTGCGCGGCGAGAAACACCAGAGCGCCGGTCACGGCAGCGAACAGCCGGCCGCGGCCTACGCGCGCGCTCATGACTCGCCTTTCTCCGCCACGCCGTCGAAGAACGAAAACACGGCCGCGCGCAACTCGCCGCGCGCCTTGTCCGCCGGAAAGCCGCCGCCGCGCAGCAGGTCGAGCACGATCACCGTGTAGTCCTCGTAGGAGTGCTCGCCGCATGCGCCGCAGACCAGGGCGGGAATATCCTCCACCACCACGAGCCGGTCGTCGTGCCAGAACGCGGAGCGCACGCGCCGGGCCTCCACGTCGGCGCTGCCGCAGCTCGCGCAGGTGGCGGCAGCGCGCGCATCCGCGTCCATCGGGCCGGGCTCGGGGGGCGCCGGTCAGCCGACCAGCTTCCTCGCTGCGCCCACCACGTGCTCGGCGTTCGGCCGCATCCAGAGGAACATCTCCGGCGAGGCCGGCGGCGGGGCGTCGGGGAAGGCCACGCGCTTGTAGCGCGCGCCGGTGACGTTTTCCGCCACGCGCGCGATCACTTCCGCGCCCGGGCACAGCGTGTAGTACGACTGGTCGACTGTCAGCAGGCGCTTGGTCTTGCGCACCGACTTGACCAGCGTCTCGGTGTCCATCGGCTTCAAGCAGCGCAGATCGATGGTTTCGACCTTCATGCCCTGCTTCTGCAGCACCGCGGTCGCCTTGAGCACCTCGGGCATGCCGCCGCCCGAGCCGACGATCGTGATGTCGCCGCCGGTCGTGCGCACCGCCGCCTTGTCGAGCGGCGTCGTGTACTGGTTGTCCGGGACCTCCTCGATCAGCTCGCGCAATCCCCCCGCGTAGAGGTAGCAGACCGGGTTCGGATCCTGGATCGCCGCCGCCATCATGCCCTTCGCATCGGTCGGCGTCGACGGCACGACCGTCTTCACCCCGGCGATGTGGGCGTAATAGGTGTCGATCTCGTAGTCGGAGTGCTGGCCAGCGAATCCCGGCGTCTGCCCGGTCATCTCGAGCAGGAACACCACCGGCATCGATGCGCCGCCGCCCGACATGTGGCGAAGTTTTCCGGCGTGATTCTGGATCACCTGGAAACACATGCAGTTGCCCTGGTACGGGATGTAGGTCACCGCTTTGCTGCCGGCGAGTCCCGCCCCCAGGACGCAGGAGGCCATCCAGTTCTCGTCGATGCCGGTGTTCACCACGCGTTTGCGACCGAATTCCTTCTCGAGGTTGATCACCGGCTTGCCGGGCGTGGAAGCCACCGGCGGGGTGAGCTCGAAGATCCAGATCATGTCCTTGTCCTGGCGCATCTCGTGCTGCACGGCCTCGAGGACCGCATACATAAAGCTTTTGCGTGCCATGGTTTTCTCCTCAGCCGAATTGGCGCGCCGGAACCGCGCCCTCGACGAACACGTTCTTCAGGCCGTCCTCCGGCTTGCAGAAGGGCTGCTTGTCCGCCCACTCGAAGGCCTCGATCGCCTCCTTCTTGGCGGCCGCTTCGATGGCATCGGCCTTGGCGCGATCGAACACGCCCCAGGTGATCAGGGTGTCGCGGCAGATATCGACCGGATCGCGCGCCATCCATGCGCGCACCTCGCGTTCCGGCCGGAACGAGGAAATGGCCAGCGGATCGTAGCCGAACGCCCCGAGCTGGCCCGGCTTCGCGCCGGGTGCGCCCCAGTGGTTGTAGTAGCGGTAGGTCTTCGCCTCGATGAGGGTCGGTCCTTCGCCGGCTCGCGCGCGATCGACCGCCGTCTTTGCCGCGTTATAGACCTGGAACACGTCCTGGCCGTCGACGACGACGCCGGCAATGCCATAGGTCTTCGCCGCACTCGCGATATCCTTCATCGGGCACGAGTACGAGTAGTGCGCGTACTGGTGATAGAGGTTGTTTTCCAGCACGTAGATGAACGGCAGCTGCAAGAGCGCCGCGTTGTTCAGCGCCCCGTGAAAATGCGGCGTCGCGTAGGTGCCGTCGCCGCCGAAGACCACCGATACCTGCTTGCTGCCCCGGGCGCGGAACGCGAATGCCGAACCGGTGGCGATGACGTGCCCTGGTCCGATCATGCCGTCGGCGCCGATGAAACCGCAGGACTTGTCGGAAATGTGCATTTCGCCGGCGTAACCGCCGTTGAGCCCGGTGGCACGGAACTCATACTCGGCGGCCATTTTCTTCAGGTCGGCGCCTTTGGCGATGGCGTGGCCGCTCGGCCGGTGTGTGCTGTACACCAGATCGAGCTCGTTGAACGGGCCCTTGTTGTTCAGCGCCGCGCAAACCCCGACGGCGACCGCCTCCTGACCCGGATAAAAGTGGTTGTAACCCCGATACTTGGGGTCGGTAATCATCTTGTCCACACAGGTCCGTTCGTACCAGCGGATGCGGACGATGGTGTTAAACATCTCGGTCAGCTTGTCGCTGGGCAGGTCCTTCGCCCAGAAGCCGATTTCCCCATTCGCCCATGCCAGCTTGCTCGTCACCGATACCGCGGCGCCGGCGCCAGCGGCGAGCTTCATGAAGGTGCGACGGCTTTCGGAGTGGATGGAGTCGTTCTTGGCGGGCGCCCGCGCCGCCTCAGTGCTCTGCGTTTGCGTCATGGCGAGTTCTCCGCTTGTGGTCTTCGTTCCAGATCTCTTCCACCGTATACACCTACGAAAGTAAGGGGTATTGATCCAGCGCAATTGCCGGTCAGCTTGAAGCCCGATCAGGGCGCGCCCGCGGCGCCGCGGCGCGCTAGCCCAGCCAGCGGCGCGCCTCGAGCCAGGCAACGATGACGCCGGCCGCCTCTGCGGGCGTGCCGCGGTCGCCGCGCACTACCAGCTCCGGCGCCACCGGCGGCTCGTAGGCCGCCTGCACGCCCGGCAGCGTCGCGCTCCTGCCCTCGCCCGCCGCCCGGTACAGCCCTTTCGGATCGCGCGCGGCGCACACTTCGAGCGGCGTGTCGACGTAGACCTCCGCGAAGCGCGCAATCCTCGCGCGCGCCGCATCGCGGTAGGCGCGCCGGTTGGCGGTGGCGTCGAACACCACCGGGCGGCCCTCGCCGACGACGTACGCGCCAAGGTGCACAAGCGCCGCGTAAAAGAAATCGCGCTCGCGCGCGTCGTAGCGCGCGTGCGGCGTGAGCTGGGTGCGCATGACGTCGGACTCGAGCACCGCCGCGTCAATGCCGCGCGCGTGCAGCTGCGCGACGAGCTCGCGCGCGATGGCGCTCTTGCCGGAACCCGAGAGGCCCGTGAGCCACACAGCGAAGCTCATGCGCCGCAGAACTCGTTGGCGCGCGCCGGATCGAAGCGCGGCGTGTTCAGTACGTTGAGCGCGAAATCGAGCATCTTGCGCCGCACGCTCGCCTCGAGCACGGGATACCAGAGCGGGTTCGCCATGACGAGCGCGCGGAAGGCGAAGAACGGCGCCGCGGCCTCGAGGATCTCCGCATCGCCCGAGCGCTCAAGGTAGCGTTCCCAGAAGCCGCGGAACAGGCGCTCGAAATCGCCCTCCAAGCGGCCCGCGCGCTGCAGCGAGAAGAACAGGAAATTGAGCGACAGGCAGGTAACGTCGTCCGCGGCCTCGCCCCACTCGCCGCGCGAGCGGTCGAGCACGGAGAAGTCGGCGCCCTCGCGGAACAGGATGTTCCAGGGGTGGAAGTCGCCGTGCACCTGGCGCAGCCGGTGCGCCCTCGCCTTCAGCATCCAGCGCCACTCGAGCGCGCGCCGCTCGATCTCGCGCACGCTCGCCACGAGCGGCCCCGCCGGATAGCTGTCGGCCACGCCGAATATGCACTCGCCGTGGCCCACCAGGTCGCGCAGTCGGCGCACGTAGAGGCCCGGGTCGGGGCCGGGCAGGCGATGGATCTCGACGAGGTAATCGCACAGCGCGTCGGCGCGCGCGAAGTCCTGCGGCACGGCGGCGCCGCCGCCGCGCAGGCGCAGCAGGTCGTCGGCATACTCGTGGCCTTCTACGAACTGCGCGAGCATGAAGAGCTCTTCGGCCGTGCCGAGCGGCTCGAGGGCGCCGTCGGCGCGCACCGCGCCCACGTCGAGCGAGGGAACATGGCGCGGCAGGCGGTTGAACGCGCCGTGCGCCCAGAGCAGCAGCTGCGCGCGGTCCGCCATGTGCTCATGGCCGAAGGGCCCTGGGCGCACGGTCTCCAGCACCGCGCGCCGCGGCGCGCCGGCGAGCTGGTAGTCGACGCGCAGCGGCACGCCGTAGCCGTAGCCCTTGTCGCCCTGGCGGCCGCCGCCGAGCGGCGTCACGCGCACGTTCGCCACCTCGGCGCCGTGCAGCGTGCGCAGGTACGCCTCGAGCGCGGCGGGCGTGAAAGGCGTGCGCGTCATGGTGCTCAGCCCTTGATGCACACGAGCGGCTCCACGCGCGCCACCTTGCGCGCGAGTCCCGCCGCGTCGGCCGCGTCGACCACCGCGGCGACGTCCTTGTAGGCCCCGGGCGCTTCTTCCGCCACGCCGCGCAGCGAAGGACTCTTCACGAGGATACCGCGCGCGGCGAGCTCGTCCACGACCCTGCGCCCCTGCCAGGTCTTCAGCGCCTGGTGGCGGCTCATGGCGCGCCCGGCGCCGTGGCAGGCCGAGCTGAAGGCGAGCGCCTCCGATTCCCTGGTGCCGGCGAGCACGTAGGAGCCCGTGCCCATCGAGCCGCCGATCAGCACCGGCTGGCCGGCGTCGCGGAACGCAGCCGGGATATCGGGATGCCCGGGGCCGAAGGCGCGCGTCGCGCCCTTGCGATGCACGTAGAGTTCGTGCCTGCTGCCGTCGACGCGGTGCTGTTCCACCTTGCAGGTGTTGTGCGAGACGTCGTAGAGCAGCGGCAGCCGCGCGCGCGGCAACATGCGGCGGAACACTTCGCGTACCAGGTGCGTAAGGATCTGCCGGTTGGCGAGCGCGCAGTTGATCGCCGCGCGCATCGCGCCCAGGTATTCCTCGCCCACCTCCGACCGAATCGGCGCGCAGGCGAGCTCGCGGTCCGGCAGCGCGATGCCGCGCTGCGCCGCCGACACCGCCATGCGCTTCAGGAACTCGCTGCCGATCTGGTGCCCGAGGCCGCGCGAGCCGCAGTGGATCATGAGCACGATGTCGCCCTGCGCCAGGCCGTAGGCCGCGGCGATCGGCGCGTCGTACACGTCGGTCACTTCCTGGACCTCGAGGTAGTGGTTGCCGCTTCCCAGCGTGCCCATCTCGTCGCGCTGGCGCTTCTTCGCCTTTGCCGAGACACAAGCCGGCTTCGCGTGCTGCATCTGCCCGCGCTCCTCGATGCGCTCCAGGTCCGCCGGCTCGCCCCAGCCGCGCTGCACCGCCCACGCGGCGCCGCCCGCGAGCATGGCGTCCATTTCCTTTTCGCCCAGGCGGATCTCGCCGGTGCTGCCCACCCCCGCGGGGATGGCGCGCGAGAGCTCGTGCGCGAGCGCCGCCTGCACCGGCTCGATGTCCGCGCGCGCGAGGCCCGTATGCAGGCAGCGCACCCCGCACGAGATGTCGAAGCCGACCCCGCCGGCCGATACCACGCCGCCTTCGTCCGGATCGAACGCCGCCACGCCGCCGATGGGAAAGCCGTAGCCCCAGTGCGCGTCGGGCATGGCGTAGGACGCCTTGACGATGCCCGGCAGCGTCGCCACGTTCACTGCCTGCTCGTAGACTTTCTGGTCCATGTCGCGCACCAGCGCCTCGGTGGCGAAGATCACCGCGGGCACGCGCATCGCGCCCCGGCGCGGAATCACCCACTCGTAGTCGCTGCGCTTCTCGAAGAGATCGGGCTCCATGTCAAACGTCCACCACGGTTTGCGCCACCCAGCCTGCATCTTGCGGCGCGACGCGCAATCCGGTGTAGGTCGCGCCTTTCACCTCCACGGCGGGCTGGTGGCGCACGGGGTCCACTGGCTCGCCCCAGGCCTCGGCGGAAAGCCTGCCGTCCTGAATGTGCACCGCGTAGCGAGAAAAGAGCATCTTGCGCGTGGACATCTCGTACACGATGGCGTTCAACCATTCGGCGAGCAGCAGCTCATCGTCCGGCGCCTCGCAGGCGAGCGCAACGCGTTCCCGCGGCTGCACCGCCGCGGGATCCGTCGTCACCGCGGTCAGCGCGAGCGCCGCCTGCTCGAAGGCCGCGGCTTTCGTCGCGCCGAAGCCGCGCACGCCGACGTCGGCGCCGTGCTCGAAATGCTCCCAGCGGCTGTGCGCGGCGTCCGTCTCAGTCCTCGGGCCAATCGCGCAGCGGATCCTCGACCGAGGCATCGTCGCCCGGCTCCGGTCGCATGCGGCGCGGCTTGTCCTCGCGCCCGAGCAGCGCGCGTCCCGCGGCGTTCAACTCCTCGCCACGCGCATTCGGCGCGACCGCGCCCGCACGGCTTTTCACGGGCTGGCGCTTGCGTTTCCTGCGCATCCTGGGTCTCCAAGGCGAAATGCTCGCGCCGCTGCGGCTAGCGGGGCTTGATCTCAGTCAACCGGCGTGCCGATTCCCTAGCGCCGCAGCACGCATTTCTCGTAGAGCGTGGGAAACGCCCCGGCTGGGTCGTACTTGCGCT
>JAOTWE010000082.1 GCA_029863065.1 Betaproteobacteria bacterium | reverse complement strand
GAGCCGCGTGATGAAAGACCTGCAGACCGGCGGCTACATCGAGATGCGCGGCTCCACCATCCTGCTGCGCGACAACATCGTGCTGCCGGAGTGAGCCGGGCGCTCGTGCGGTAGAATCGGCGGACCCGATGGGCCGCGATGGCAGCAGCGCAGAAAACCACAGCAGCGCCCCTTCCCGCAAAACTCGGCAGTCTGTTGCGTGAGGCCCGTTGGCTGGTGCTGGCGGCCCTCGCTGGCTACCTGCTGCTCATCTTCCTGACGTTCGACCGCGGCGATCCGGGCTGGTCGCACAGCGCGCGCGGCACGGCGACGCACAACGCCGGCGGGCGCGCCGGCGCGTGGCTCGCCGATCTGCTGCTGTATCTGTTCGGCGTCTCGGCGTACTGGTGGGTGGCGCTGTGCCTGGTGGGCGTGGCCTGGGGCTACCGCACGCTCGAGCGCTCGAGCCTGGTCGACCGGCGGCCGCTCGCCATCGCGCTCGGCGGCTTCGCGCTGCTGCTGCTCGCCAGCGCCTCTCTGGAAGCGCTGCGCCTGCACTCGCTCACCGCAACGCTGCCGCTCGCACCCGGCGGCCTGCTCGGCGAGGCGATCGGCGGTGCCGCCGCGGGCCTGCTCGGCTTCACCGGCGCCACGCTGGTGCTGCTCACGCTGGTGGCGGTGGGCTTCAGCCTGTTCACCGGCGTGTCCTGGCTGGCGGTGGCCGAGCTCACCGGCGCGCTTCTCGAGCGCGCCGCCGAGTTCGCGCGGCACGCCTGGGAAAGCCGCGCCGACCGCAAAGCGGGCAGCCTGGCGCGCGTGGAGCGTGAGCTGATCGTCGAGGCCGAGCGCAAGCGCGAGGAGGAGCACCCGCCGCTGGTGATCGCGGCGCCGCCGCCCGAAATCCGCAAGTCCGAGCGCGCGCAAAAGGAAAAGCAGGCGCCGCTGTTCGACCATCTGCCCGATACGCCGCTGCCGCCGGTGAAGCTGCTCGACGACGGCGCGCACGACGGCGAGACGCTGAGCGCGGAGTCGCTGGAGTTCACCTCGCGCCTGATCGAAAAGAAGCTCTCCGACTTCGGTGTCTCGGCGAAGGTACTGGCCGCCTATCCCGGCCCGGTGATCACGCGCTACGAGATCGAGCCGGCGGTGGGAGTGAAAGGCAGCCAGATCGTCAACCTGGTGAAGGACCTGGCGCGCGCGCTGTCGGTGGTGTCGATCCGCGTCGTCGAGACCATCCCCGGCAAGACCTGCATGGGCCTGGAGATCCCGAACCCGCACCGGCAGACCGTGCGCCTGTCGGAGATCCTGGGCTCCGAGGTGTATGCCGACATGCACTCGCCGCTCGCGCTCGCGCTCGGCAAGGACATCGCCGGCAATCCGGTGGTGGTGGACCTGCAGAAAATGCCGCACCTGCTGGTCGCCGGCACCACCGGCTCGGGCAAGTCGGTGGCGCTCAACGCCATGATCCTGTCGCTGCTGTACAAGTCCGAGCCCAAGCAGGTGCGGCTGATCATGGTCGACCCGAAGATGCTCGAGCTGTCGATGTACCAGGACATCCCGCATCTGCTCGCGCCGGTGGTCACCGACATGAAGCAGGCGGCCAACGCGCTGATGTGGTGCGTGGCGGAGATGGAGCGGCGCTACAAGCTCATGTCCTGGGTGGGCGTGCGCAACCTCTCCGGTTTCAACCACAAGGTGGCCGACGCCGAAAAAGCGGGCAAGCCGCTCGAGGACCCGGCGAGCCTGGATGCGGGCGCGCCGCAGCCGCTCACGCCGCTGCCCTACATCGTCGTCGTCATCGACGAGCTCGCCGACCTGATGATGGTGGTGGGCAAGAAGGTCGAGGAACTGGTGGCGCGCCTCGCGCAAAAGGCGCGCGCCTCGGGCATCCACCTCATCGTCGCCACGCAGCGTCCCTCGGTCGACGTGATCACGGGCCTGATCAAGGCGAACATTCCGACGCGCATCGCCTTCCAGGTGGCGAGCCGCGTCGATTCGCGCACCATCCTCGACCAGCAGGGCGCGGAAACGCTGCTCGGCGCGGGCGACATGCTCTACCTGCCCGCCGGCACCGGGCTCGCGCAGCGGGTGCACGGCGCGTTCGTCGGCGATCACGAGGTGCACCGGGTGGTGGACCACCTCAAGTCGCTCGCCTCGCCGGAATACATCGAGGACGTGCTTGAGCCCGATGCGGGCGACAGCGGCGCCTTCGAGGGACTGAACGGCGAGGGCGGCGAGAAGGACATGCTTTACGACCAGGCGGTGGAAATCGTGCTGCGCACGCGCCGGCCGTCGATCTCGCTCGTGCAGCGCCACCTGAGGATCGGCTATAACCGCGCCGCGCGCCTGATCGAGGACATGGAGCGTGCCGGCCTGGTCTCGCCTATGCAATCCAACGGCAACCGCGAGGTGCTGGTGCCCGCGAAGGCCGAGTAGGAATGGCCGCCCTGCGCGGTGCACTGCTCGCCCTGCTGCTGCTCGCGCCCGTGGCGGCGCAGGCCTCGGCGCTGGAGCGCTTCCAGGAATTCCTGCGCGGCACGCAGAGCGCGCGCGCGACGTTCGAGCAGAAGGTCTACGACCGCGAGCGGCGCCTGGTGCAGGCGTCGACCGGCACCTTCTCGTTCCTGCGGCCCGGGCGCTTCCGCTGGCGCTACGCGCAGCCCTACGAGCAGCTGATCGTCGGCGACGGCGAGCGCGTGTGGATCCACGACCCGGACCTGAACCAGGTCACCGTGCGCCCTATGGCGCGCGCGCTCGGCTCGACGCCGGCGGCGCTGCTCGCCGGCTCGGCCGACGTCGAGCGCGCGTTCGAGTTCGCCGAAGGCGGCAGCGCCGACGGCCTGGAATGGCTGGAGGCGAAACCGCGCGGCGAGGATTCGGGCTTCGAGCGCATCCGCCTCGGCCTGGACGGCGGCGGCGTGCAGGCGATGGAGCTCACCGATCATTTCGGCCAGACCACGGTGCTGCGCTTCGGCGCGCTGGAGCGCAATGCGTCGCTTGCGCCGTCCGACTTCCGCTTCGTGCCGCCCAAGGGCGCGGATGTCCTTGGCCAGTGACCTGTTCGGGGCGGCGGCGCCGGCCGCGCCGCTCGCAGAACGTCTGCGGCCCCAGTCCATCGACGAGGTGCTCGGCCAGCGCCATCTCCTCGGTCCCGGCAAGCCTCTCCGGCTCGCCTTCGAGTCGGGCAAGCCGCATTCGATGATCCTGTGGGGGCCGCCCGGCACCGGCAAGACGACGCTGGCGCGCCTCATGGCGCAGGCCTTCGACGCCGAGTTCATCGCGCTGTCGGCAGTGTTTTCGGGCGTCAAGGACATCCGCGACGCGGTGAGCCGCGCGGAAGCCGTGCTCGCCACGCGCGGCCGCCCGACGATCCTGTTCGTGGACGAGGTGCATCGCTTCAACAAGGCGCAGCAGGACGCGTTCCTGCCGTACGTGGAGAAGGGCCTGTTCACCTTCATCGGCGCGACTACCGAGAACCCGTCGTTCGAGGTGAATTCGGCGCTGCTGTCGCGCGCCAGCGTGTACGTGCTGGAGAGTCTCTCGACCGGGGACCTGGAAACGCTGCTGGAGCGCGCGGGACTTGCTGCCGACGAGGGCGCGCGGGAGCGCTTGATCGGCTTCGCCGACGGCGACGCGCGCCGGCTCCTGAACGCCGTGGAGATCCTGCAGAACGCGCGCCCGCGCGGTGCCGCCGACGCCGCGTTCGTCGAATCGACCCTGGCGAAGAATCTCAGGCGCTTCGACAAGGGCGGCGAGCAGTTCTACGACCAGATCTCGGCGCTGCACAAGGCGGTGCGCGGCTCGGACCCGGACGCGTCGCTCTACTGGCTGGTGCGCATGCTGGATGGCGGCGCCGATCCGCTGTACCTCGCGCGGCGCATCGTGCGCATGGCGGTGGAGGACGTGGGGCTTGCCGACCCGCGCGCGCTGCGCCTGGCGCTGGATGCCGCCGAGACCTACGAGCGCCTGGGCTCGCCCGAAGGGGAGCTGGCGCTCGCCGAAAGCGTGCTCTACCTCGCCGTGGCGGCGAAATCGAACGCGGCATACAACGCCTATAATGCCGCGCGCGCGTTCGTGTCCGAAGACGGCACGCGGCCGGTGCCGCTGCACATCCGCAACGCGCCCACCAAGCTGATGAAGAACCTGGGCTACGGCAAGGACTACCGCTACGCTCACGACGAGGCCGACGCCTTCGCCGCGGGCGAGACCTATTTCCCGGAGGGCATGCCGGCGGTCGAGTGGTACAAGCCGACCGAGCGCGGGCTGGAGCAGAGGATCCGGGAAAAGCTCGAAGAGCTGCGGCGGCGCAACGCCGAGGCGCGCGCGAAGAAGCCATGATCGACATTCAACTTCTCAGGACCGGCATCGACGGCGTCGCGAAGCGCCTGGCGACGCGCGGCGTCACGCTCGACGTCGCGTCCTTCGGGGCGCTGGAAGACGCGCGCAAGCGTATTCAGACCTCGACCGAGCAGCTGCAGGCGCGGCGCAACGCACTCTCGAAGCAGGTCGGGCAGGCCAAAGCGAAGAAAGACGAGGCGCAGGCGGGCACGCTGATGGCGCAAGCGGCCGCGCTGGGCGAGGAGCTGAAGCAGATGGAAGCCGAGAACGCGGCGCTGCAGGCGCGGCAGCACGAGTTCGTCTCCCTGCTGCCGAATCTGCCGCACGCGAGCGTGCCGGTCGGATCGAGCGCCGAGCAGAACCTGGAAGTGCGCCGCTGGGGCACGCCGCGCAAGTTCGATTTCGCGCCCAAAGACCATGTCGACGTCGGCACGCCGCTCGGCCTGGATTTCGAGACCGGCGCGCGGCTCGCCGGCGCGCGCTTCGTGGTGATGCAAGGCGGCCTTGCGCGCCTGCACCGCGCTCTTGCCCAGTTCATGCTCGACGTGCACACCCAAGAGCACGGCTACACCGAGGTGTACACGCCCTACATGGTGAGCGGCGAGTGCGCCGACGGGGTCACGAGCCTCGCCAAGTTCAAGGGCGACCTGTTCAAGCTCGCGGACCGCGACCTCTACCTGATCCCGACCGCGGAATACCCGGTCACCAACTTCGTGCGTGAGCAGATCCTGCCGCTCGAGGCGCTGCCGATGAAATTCGTCTGCCATTCGCCGTGCTTCCGCTCCGAGGCGGGCGCGGCGGGCAAGGACACGCGCGGCATGATCCGCAACCACCAGTTCGACAAGGTCGAGCTGGTGCAGATCGTGCATCCGTCGAGCTCCTATGCCGGGCACGAGGAGCTCACCGCGCACGCCGAAGTCATTCTGAAGAGGCTCGAGCTCCCTTATCGGATGATCACGCTGTGCACCGGGGACACGGGCTTTTCGGCGGCCAAGACCTATGACCTTGAAGTGTGGCTCCCGGGCCAGAACGCGTACCGCGAGATCAGCTCGTGCTCGAACTTCGAAGCGTTCCAGGCGCGGCGCATGCAGGCGCGGTTCCGGAACGACAAGGGCAAGACCGAGCCGGTGCACACGCTGAACGGCTCCGGGCTCGCGGTGGGCAGGACGCTGGTCGCGATCCTGGAGAACTTTCAGAATGCCGACGGCTCAGTGACGATTCCGCCGGCGCTGCGCCCGTTCATGGGCGGAATCGAGAAGCTCGCGCGGCCCTGATAAAATCCGCCCTGCCGCGGAGAGATGGCAGAGTGGTCGATTGCGGCAGACTCGAAATCTGTTGGGCGGGTAACCGTCCCGGGGGTTCGAATCCCTCTCTCTCCGCCAATTTCTACGGCCGGTGTGACGGCAGCGCGTCGAGCAGAATGCGCGCGTCGAGGATGCCGACGCCCTTGGGATAGGCGAGCACCGGGTTCAAGTCGAGCTCGGCGATTTCGGGAAATGCGCTGCATAGCTCGGAGATGCCGAGCATCAGCCTGACCAGCGCGTCCTTGTCGGTCGACGGCGCGCCGCGCACGCCGTCGAGGATCTGCGCCGCGCGGATCTCGGCGAGCATCGAGCGCGCGTCCTCCTCGGCGAGCGGCAGCGAGCGGAAGACGACGTCCTTGAGGACCTCGACCAGCACGCCGCCCAGGCCGAACATCAGCACCGGGCCGTAGCTCGGATCTCGCACTACGCCGACGATGACCTCGACGCCGCCTTTGGGCGCCATCGGCGTCACCAGCGCGCCGGCAATGTCAGGCTGCCTGTCGAGGTGCTCGCGCGCGTAGCGCTTCGCGTTCTCCATGATCTCCGCGAACGCTGTGCGCACGGCGGCTTCGTCGCCCAGGCTGAGCTTCACGCCGCCGGCGTCGGTCTTGTGGATGACGTCGCGCGAGACGATCTTCAGCGCCACCGGCACGCCTCCCAGGGACTTGAACGCCGCTACTGCCGCGTCCGCAGTGGCGGCGACGATCGCGGGCGCCAGCATCTCGACACCGGCATCCTCCAGCGCCTGTCGCGCCTCATGCTCGAGCACGACGGTGCGGCCTTCGGCCTTGCAGATCGCCAGCACTTCCTCGAAGCGCCGCGCCCGGCGCACCGCGCCTGCGTCTTTCAGAAGCGGCCGGCGACGCGCCTCGCCGAACTCGGCCAGCGCCTGCAGGCAGCGCACGGCGCGCTCCAGCGAATCGTAGACCGGGATGCCGGCCGCGCGGATGCGCGCCAGCGGCGGCGGACGCAGGTCCGCATACAGGCTCCCGTACAGGCTGTGCACCAGCACCGGCTTGCCGTGCTCACGATGCAGTTGAGCGATGCGATCGGAGGTTTCCAGTTCTATCGGCGTGAGCGTGCTGGAAAAGCGCACGCCGTAACCGCCGAACAGGCCGGTGATGAGCAGGCCATCTACTTCGGCGTCCTGCAGCAGGATGCGCACGCATTCGCCGAAGACTGCGGGGTCGGCGTCGGTGCCGCCGGCGACGTCGACCGGATTGGCCAGCGCCGCCGACGTCGGCAGGATCGCGGCGAGCGCGCGCTTGGTCTGCTCGCTCAGCGGCGCGAGCGCGAGGCCGTGTTCAGTCAGGGCGTCGGCGGCGATCGTCGCGTGACCGCCGCCGTCGGCCAGCACCGCGACGCGGCGCGAGGCGAGCGGCTCGAGCAGCGACAGCGCCTCGGCCAGCGACAGGATCTCGTCCGACTTGCGCGCCAGGATCGCACCGGCCTGGCGCAGCACGCCTTCGCTCACCGCATAGTCGCCCGCCAGCGCGCCGGTGTGCGACTGCGCCGAGCTGCGGCCGGCGCTGGTGCGGCCCGACTTGTAGATCACCAGCGGTTTTTGGCGCGCAAAGCGCCGCACGGCGTCGAGAAAGCGCCGGCCCTCCTTCATTCCCTCGACATAAGCGATCACGACGCTCGTATTGGCGTCTTCCCTGAAGTATTCGAGGTACTCGTGAAAGCGGATGTCCGACTCGTTGCCGATGCCGACATAGGTGGACAGCCCCACGTAGCCGTTGGCCTGCGCCTCGGTGACGAGCGACAGCGCCATGTTGCCGGACTGCGAGAGCAGGCCCACGCCGCCGGGCTGCAGGTGCGAAAAACCGACGATGTTGCACTTGGCGTGGGTGTTGAAGATGCCCGAGGTATTCGGCCCGACGATGCGCACACCGTGCTTGCGCGCCTCGGCCACCATCAGGTCCTCCAGCAGCCGGCCTTCCGCGCCGGCCTCGGCGAAGCCGCCGGCCAGCACCACCGCGCCCTTGACGCCCTTGGCGCCGCACTGCGCGATCACGCCCGGGAGCGTCTTGGCCGGCGTGCACACCAGGGCCAGATCCACCGGTCCGGGAATCTGGGCGAGCGAGGCGTAGGCGCGCAGGCCAAGGATCTCGGTTTCCCTCGGGTTGACCGGGTAGATCGCCCCCTCGAAGGCGTCTTCGAGCAGCTTCTGGATCGCGCGGAAGCCGCGCTTGGTCGGGTCGGCCGAGGCGCCGACGATGGCGATCGCGCTTGGGTAGAAGATCGGATGCAGCGCGTTCAGGGTCATTCGCCCTTGAATACCGGCGCGCGCTTCTCGGCAAAGGCGTCGATGCCTTCCTGCCAGTCCTTGGTTGTGGCGACGAACGTCATGCCCTCCAGTTCGGCCGCCAGCGCGGCGTCGAGCGTGCCCTCGGCGGCGAAGTTGAGATGGCGCTTGGCGAGCTGCATCGACAGCGGCGCCTTGGCGGCGATGCGCCTCGCGAATTCGCGCGCGGCATCAAGAAATCCTTCATCGGCAAACACGCGGTTGGCGAGGCCAATGCGCACGGCTTCCTCGCCCTTGATGCGCTCGCCGAGAAACACCAGTTCGCGGGCCTTCGCGAGACCGACCAGGCGCGGCAGCAGCCAGCTGACGCCACCGCCGAGATAGTTGCCGATGCTGATTTCCGGCAGTCCGATCTGCGCGCTCGCGGCCATCACCATGAAGTCCGAGGCGATCGCCATCTCGGCGCCGGCGCCGAGCGCATAGCCGTTGACGGCGGCGACGACTGGGCGGCCGAGCCGCAGCAGCCGCTTGCAGACGATCTGCTCGCCCTGCAGGTACTGCCGGCGCTCGAAAGCCGAACGACCGCCGGCCTTGTGCTCCTTCAGGTCGGCGCCGACGCAGAAGGCGCGGCCCTCGCCGGTCAGCAGCACGACGCGCGCGTCGCGCTCGGCTTCAGCGCGTCCCAGCGCGTCGTTCAGTTCGGCATACAGCTGCGGCGTGACGGCGTTCAGGCGCTGCGGCCGGTTGAAGCGGATCTCGGCAACGCCGTCGCGCAGCGAATAAAGAATCGTGTCGTAGGTCATGGCGACTCCCTCTGATCAAGCGGCGGCAATCGAGCCCGCGGCGCATGCACGGCACGCGGCGCCGGGCAGCGTCGAGGAGCGCCTTCAGCCCCGCACCACCATGACCGAGCGCGGGCAGTGGCGCACCACGTGCGCGGCGTTCGCGCCAAGCAGGTAATCCCTGGCCCCGGGCTTGTGCGAGGCCATGACCACGAGGTCGGCCCCGATCTTCTCGGCCGCGGCGAGAATCTCCTTGTAGATCGCGCCTTGGGCGACGATGTCCTGAACTTTGATGCCTGCCGGCACGTGCTGCTTGACGAAGTCGCGCAGGTCGCCCGCCGCCTCCTCAATCATCTTCCTGCTTGCGTCGGCGGGAAGATACGGGCTGACCCGCGGATCGATTGCCGGTAGCACGCTGATGACGTGCAGCACGGCCGAAGAAGCCTTGCACAGCTCGAGCGCGGCAGGCAGCGCGCGCTTCCAGCTGCCCGGTTCGCCCAGGTCCACCGCCAGCAAGATATCGTTGAACATGATCCCCCCTCAGGTATTCGCTGCTGCCCGCTTGGGCGCGGGCTTCTCGCGCCGCGCGCGCTGCAGCGCGATGATCAGGCCGAGCAGGAGCAGCGCCGGGATGAACATCCATTCCTTGTCGGGGCGCTCGGTCGGCACTTCGATGCCGGTGAACTTGAAGCCCGTCTCCAGGCCGAGCTTCTCGGCCCGACTGCCGAAGCCGACCGCGCCCACGCTGACCTCCTTGCCCAGCGCCATCACCGTGAGGCCGATCTTCTTCAGGCGCTCCCGCGCTGGGCCGGTTTCGCCCAGCGGCAGCAGCACGCCCTTGCTCACGGTCTTACCCTCGATCGTCTCGCCCTCGACCCAGGCGCGCAGGTTGTCGCCCGCGGGCTTCGCTTCGACCACCTTCATGATCTCGGTGGCGGGCACGCGCTCGAACGGCGGATAGGCCATGTCCCACCAGTAGCCGGGCCGGAACAGCGTGAAGGTGACCAGCAGCAGCGCGACTGACTCGTACCAGCGGCTGCGGACGAAGAAATAGCCCTGGGTGGCGGCGGCGAACACCAGCATCGCCACCGTCGCGCTCACCACAGTGAGTATCAGATGCAGGGTGCTGTCAATGCCGATCATCAGCAGCTGGGTGTTGAAGATGAACAGGAACGGCAGGATCGCGGTGCGCATGCTGTAGAAGAACGCCGTCACTCCGGTCTTGATCGGATCGGTGCGCGCGATCGCCGCCGCGGCGAACGAGGCGAGCCCGACCGGCGGCGTGACGTCGGCCATCAGGCCGAAATAGAACACGAACATGTGCACCGCGATCAGCGGCACGAGCAGGCCGCTCTGTGCGCCGAGCTCGACGACCACCGGCGCCATCAGGGTCGAGACGACGATGTAATTCGCCGTGGTGGGCAGTCCCATGCCGAGGATCAGGCTGATGACGGCCACCAGCAGCAGCATGATCATCAGATTGCCGCCCGACACCAGCTCCACGATCTCCGTCATTACCAAGCCGATGCCGGTGAGCGACACGGTGCCGACGATGATGCCGGCGGCCGCGGTGGCGATGCCGATGCCGATCATGTTGCGCGCGCCGGCGACCAGGCCCTCGAGCAGCTCGCGGAAGCCGCGTTTTACGGCCTCGGCATACGCGCTGCGGCCGCGGAAATAGGCGGTCAGCGGACGCTGCGTCAGCAGGATCATGATCATGAACAGCGTCGCCCAGAAGGCCGACAGGCCGGGCGAGAGCTGCTCGACCATCAGGCACCAGATCAGCACCACGACGGAGAGCAGGTAGTGCAGGCCCGACTTGAGCGTCGGGCCTGTCTCGGGCAGCTCGAACACCTCGGCCTCGGGGTCGTCGAGCTCGAGCTCGGGTTGCTTGGCGCCGAACCACAGCAGGCCGAGATACGCCGCGAGCAGCAGCACGCCGATGATATAGAGCGCGGCGGCCGGAAAGGCGACCTTGATCCAGCCGATGCCGTAGTAGACGACGCCCGCAAGGACGATGAACCCGGACACGGTCATCGCGAACGCCAGCAGGCGCTGGCCGAAGGTGGCCTTCGTGCGCCGCGGCAGGCCTTCCAGGTTCGCCTTCAGCGCCTCGAGGTGCACGATGTAGAACAGCGCAATGTAGGAGATGATGGCCGGCAGGAACGCGTGCTTGATCACCTGCGTGTACGGGATGCCGACGTACTCGACCATCAGGAACGCGGCAGCACCCATCACCGGCGGCATCAGCTGGCCGTTGACTGAGCTCGACACCTCGACCGCCGCGGCCTGGTCGGGCCGGTAGCCGACCCGCTTCATGAGCGGAATGGTGAAGGTGCCGGTGGTGACGACGTTGGCGATCGACGAGCCGGAGATGATGCCCGTGGCCGCCGAAGACACCACCGCGGCCTTGGCGGGGCCGCCGCGCATGTGCCCAAGCAGGGCGAAGGCCGACTTGATGAAGTAGTTGCCCGCACCCGCCTTGTCGAGCAGCGAGCCGAACAGCACGAACAGGAAGATGAAGCTCGTGGACACCCCGAGCGCGATGCCGAACACGCCCTCCGTCGTGAGCCACATGTGCGCCATCGCCTTGTTGAGCGAGGCTCCTTGGTGCGCGATCATTTCGGGCATGTAGGGCCCGCCG
>JAOTWE010000320.1 GCA_029863065.1 Betaproteobacteria bacterium | reverse complement strand
CGAGGATAAGCACTGCCGAAAGCAGCAGGCCGCTCTGCTGGCGTCCGTGCGGCGCGAGCAGGATCAGGATTGGCGCCGCCGTTCCCGCAATGAGGCCGACGCCGATGAACACCACTCCTATGACCCCGGTGGTCATCAGCACGTACGTCAATTCCTGGCCTGAGCCGCCGTAGGCCGTGGTGCCGAGGAGCGACACGAGCATCACGCCGACCGCGCCTGCGGACCAGACCATGTACAGCCGCAGCATGCGCACGGTGGCTTCGCTCTTCCTGGCGATGAACGATGCGACGGCCGCACCCGAGACGACCGCCATCGCGACGAAGAGCGGGGGCATCAGCGGCGAGTTCCAGACCGGACGCGACTGGTGCACCGTCAAATCGAATCCCGTGTACACGGGAAGTCCGAGCGCTAGTAGCGCACCCAGCGCCGCCAAGGTGCGGGAAAACTTGTCGTCGCCCCTGTAGAGCGTGTACAGGTAAACGATCGAGACTGCGCCGAATGCGACGATGTTCAAGCCGCCCCAGGCGAGCGGCGAGGTGAACCGCAGGTAGAGCGGATTCAGGACGTAGAGGAACCGCATCGGCTGCGACAGATCGCTGATCAGCAGCAGAGCGCCGACCACGAGCGCCGCGAACGAGCCCCAGGCCGTCGGCACGCGCAGCGGCCGTAGCGCTTCCTTGTGCCAGGAGAGGAACGAGAAGAGGAACAACCCGGCGGCGATGCCGATCACGAAGAAATACAATGCGTAACTGGCGTGCCACGAAACATCGTGGAACACAACATAATCACCCATGGCTCATCTCCTAGCTTCTGAGGTGGCGCTCGAATGCCCGACGGTCGTCTTCCATCACATCGGGCGGACGGTAGGCGTCGCGCCCGAATTCGGTGTGGCTGCGGTCGGCGGCGATGTAAAAGACCTGTGGCTTGGTTCCTTCCTCGGGCCGAAGCACTTGCGTCGGATTGTTGGCGACCAGGTAGGACACCTCGCTCGCGGGGTCATTGATGTCGCCGAATACTCTCGCCCGCCCGATGCAGGTCTGCACGCACGCCGGCGCGAGTCCCTGGGTCACGCGGTGGAAGCAGAAGGTGCACTTGTCGACGACCTTCGTGATATCGGTGTAGCTGCGATGCGCGGGCAGCATGAAGCGCGCGTTGTAGGGACACGAGGCCATGCAGGTCCGGCAGCCGATGCAGCGCTCGTAGCGCTGCAGCACGAACCCGCCATCCTCGACCTTGTACGTTGCGTCCACCGGGCAGTTGCGAACGCAAGGCGGATCATCGCAGTGATTGCACAGGCGCGGCAGAAAATGCTTCTTTACGGTCGGGTACGTGCCGACCACCTTGTACGGCACCCAGGTGCGGTTTACGCCGAGCGGCGTGTCGTACTCGGCCTTGCAGGCGACCTGGCACGCCATGCAACCGATACAGCGCCGAGTGTCGATGACCATCGCGTAGCGCTTCTTCCCGGCGACGTCACGGGTCTCGATCGGGGATATCCTGAATTCCTTGTGAGTCATGGTCGGGTACTCCCGCGTGGTCCTGAGGCATGGGCGTTTCTCGTCCTGCAAGTTACGGGCCAGCCCCGCGTAACTCCCTGTGCGCCGGGCGCGCCCCGATGGCCGTGTCACCGATCCGTGACATGTTGCGTTGCGTCAGGTTACCGTCGGGTAACCACTTCGCCGCTCGCGCCCGGCGCGTGGCATTGGCATTGTTGTTGCATCACGGTGCTTTGCCCGTGAGCAACGAACTGAACATTCTTCGCGACCGATGCGGACGGCGCATCGAGTACCTGCGCTTGTCGGTGACCGATCGCTGCGACCTGCGCTGCGCTTATTGCCTGCCTCGGGGATTCAGGGATTTCGTCCAACCGTCCGGGTGGCTTACGTTCGGCGAGATCGAGCGGCTGGTGTCGTCATTCGCCGATCTGGGGGTCTCGCGCGTACGCCTGACCGGCGGCGAACCGCTGCTGCGACGCGACCTGCCCGAGCTCGCAACGCGGCTGAGCCTCATTCCCGGCATTGCGGACCTGTCGCTCAGCACCAATGGAACGCTGCTCGTGCGGCACGCAGCCGCGTTACACCGCGCCGGCGTCTCGCGTCTCAACGTCAGTCTTGACACGCTCAATCGGCAGCGCATGTGCGCAATCAGCGGGCGCGATGCGCTGCCCGAAGTTCTGCGGGGTCTCATGGCGGCGCGCGAGCAGGGCTTCGCGCCGATCAAGATCAACATGGTGCCGCTCGCCGGCATCAACGAGGATGAAGTCGACGCGATGGCCGAGTTCTGCATGCAGAACGGCTTCGTGCTTCGGCTGGTCGAGCTGATGCCGGTCGGGTTGGCGGCGCGAGGTCTACGGCCCGCGGCACTCGAGCCGATTCGTGCCCGGCTCAGGCAACGCTACGGCCTGGTGGAAGGCGTTATCCCGGGCGGCGGTCCGGCGCGCTATCTCGTCACCGCCGACGGCCGCTTCAGCGTCGGGTTCATCACGCCGATCTCGCAGCACTTCTGCGCCAACTGCAACCGGGTGCGGATCACGGTCGACGGCGTTCTGCACCTTTGTCTCGGCGAAGAAGCCAGAGTGGAC
>JAOTWE010000319.1 GCA_029863065.1 Betaproteobacteria bacterium | reverse complement strand
CGACCAGCTTCGCGTCGGCACGCTCGGCGCGATCCTCGGCGACGTCGCGGCACATCACGGGATGGGGAAATGGGGGCTGTCCCTATTTGCCGAGATACGCGACGGCCTCGATCTCGACCAGCGTTTCCGCGCCGGCCAGCGAGCGCACCTCGACCAGCGTGGACGCCGGAAAGTCGCCGGTGAAGAACTCGCGGCGCGCGCGCCACACCTCGGTGTTCTTCCGGATGTCGACCATGAAGATGGTCATCTTGACGAGGTCCGCGAGGCTGCCGCCCGCGGCCTCGCAGATGCGCTGGATGCGCGCGAAGATGTGCCGCGCCTGCTCGTACTCGCTCGCGCCCACCAGCGTCTTGCCGCCCTCGAAGGGGCGCGCCACCTGGCCGGAGATGAAGAGGAGCTCCCCCGCGCGAATGCCGTTCGACCACAGGCCCGGCTCGGCTTCGGCGACGTTGGGAACGACAACCTTGGTTCTCGGCATAGCGCCCTCCTACAAAACGCCCGACATCCCGCCGTCCAGATTCACGCTCGTGCCGGTGACGTAGCTCGCCGCGGCGGAGACCAAAAACGCGATGACGTTCGCCACCTCCTGCGACTCGCCGACGCGCCCGAGCGGAATGTCGCCGCGCATCGAATCGTAGAGCTTCTCGACCGGCACGCCCTCCCTCTTCGCGCGCGTCTCCCACTGCCCCGCCTTGATGCGGCCGATGCACACGGTGTTCACGAGGATGTTGTGCGCCGCGTACTCCTTGGAGAGCGCCTTGGTGAGGGCGAGCCCCGCGGCGCGCGTCACCGCAGTCGGCATCATGGTGGCGCCGGGCTGCTTGCCGCCGACCGTGGTGAGGTTGACGATGCGCCCGCCGCCGCGCTTCTTCATCTGCGGCAGCACCAGGCGGCAGAGGCGCACCGCCGCCATGAGCTTCAGATCGATGTCCGCCTGCCAGGTGGCGTCGTCGATCGACTCGAACTCGCCGCGCATCGAAGTGCCGGCGTTGTTCACCAGGATGTCGAGCCCGCCCCAGCGCTCGGTCACGGTGCGCACCGCCTTCTCGAGGTCCGCCACGCGCGTGACGTCCGCCTGCAGCGGCAGCGCCACGCCGCCCGCCGCCTCGATCTCGCCCGCGCAGCGCTCGAGCCCTTCCAGCCCGCGCGCCACGAGCGCCACGCGCGCGCCCTCGCGCGCCAGCGTCAGCGCCGTGGCCCTGCCGATGCCCTGCGTTGCGCCGGTGACGAGCGCGCTCTTGCCCTTCAGTCCGAGATCCATGCCGCCGTCTCCTCCGGAATTTTCGAGCGGTCAGCGTCGCACAATTGTGCTTATGTCGCGACGCGAGCCGCTATTGGCGAAAAATGGGGCCTGTCCCCATTCATTCCTTCCGGGCGCCATCGGCGGACCACTTGAAGCCCGACATGGCCGCAAGCCCGGCTACAGGGACCAAGCCGGTGTGCCGGCGGCCATCGATGATCCAGGTCGGGTAGTCATTGATGTCGTTCGCGACGCAGTCGAAGTTGCGCACGCCAACTCGCCCGTCCGGCGTGCACTCGACGTAGGGCAACCGGTCGACGGAGGCCTCGAACAAGGCTTTCTGCTGCTGGCAGGTCGGGCACCAGTACGCGCCATAGAAGCGCGCGCCGGAATCGCGCAGGTGGACGGCAAGCGCTTTCAGGTACGGCTTCTCGGGCCCGGCGACAGGATCGAAGAGGCCGCTGAAGTGCAGGAACAATCCGAACACGATCACGGCGGCGGCGCCGATCGGGACCGGCAGCGATTTGGCCCAGTCGTTCTCCGGCATGTGCGTGGGCTTGCGCACCAGCAACAGCACCAGCAGCGTATTCGCGATGCCGAAAGAGGCGAGGCAGTAGGCGCAGGTCGCTTCGATGACGAATACCGAGACTGCGGTGAGATACCAGCTCACGGCGGCGCCGACGCTGGCGATGGTCAACGCCAGCCGCCAGGAGCCCGCGCGGGTGCGCAGGCGCCACAGCAGCCGCGCGAGCAGCGCGTAGGTCAAGAGGCCCCAGAGCGCAATCGGCATGCCCAGCAAGGTGGCCCAGCGGCTTTGCTGCACGAGGTCGCAGTCGGAGTCCGCCCCGCAGAACGCCGGATGCGCGCCAAACCACGCGACGAGCGTCAGATAGGATGTCAGCGCGATTCCGGCCACGGCAAGCCCGAGCAGCCAGTTGTCGAGCGGATGCGGACCGCGCCCTCGCCTGACCCCGGCCCGGCCCTCCGCCACTGGCCCCTCGGCGCGATGCCCTGCCCCCGGGGCTTTGTCCCCGGATGCATGCTTGCCGGACCGGCGGTTTCTTCTCGACATGTCGTTATGGATGGTAGATACGGCGCCGGGTTCCTACAAGTGACGCCGCAGGCGCCCACAGTCCCGGGTGCTCAAGGATGCGCCGGATTATGCCGGGGCCGCTGATCAGCGTGACGACCCGCATCAGCCCCTTTACACTTCTCACAAGAACTGCGCAGTGTGAATGAATTGGCAGCGCGACGCCGCGCAGGGGCGTAACGTGTCCGGACTTACCCTTTTGCGGAGGTCAGCCATGAGAATGCTAGTCGCAGCCGCCGTAGCCGCCGCGCTTGCCGGATG
>JAOTWE010000081.1 GCA_029863065.1 Betaproteobacteria bacterium | reverse complement strand
TGGAACATCTTCACGCGCCACTTGCCGCGCGGCGTGCGCAGCTTGATGCCGTTGAGGTCGGCGGGCTTGACGATCGGGCGCTTGTTGTTGGTGATGTGGCGGTAGCCGTTTTCCCAAACTGCGATCACCTTGAGGCCCTTCGCTTCGGCGAGCGGCGCGAGGCTCGGCCAGAAGATTTCCTTCTCGATGCGGGCCATGTGCGCGCGGTCTTTCACCAGGTAGGGCATCTCGAACAGGCCGAACAGGTCCACCTCGGAGGACATTACCGTGGTCGGCAGCGCGAAATCCACCGTGCCGAGCTTGACCTTCTGCAGCAGCTCGCGGTCGTTGCCGAGCTGGCTCGAGCCGAAAACGATCACTTTCGCCTTGCCGCCGAGCTTGGCGTTGGCGATGCGGGCGAATTCCTCCGCCGAGGCGGCGATCAGCGAGCCGGGCTCGCCGACGTGGCCGAATTTGAGCTCGACCTGTGCGGCTGCCGGGGCCGCAAATGCGGCGATCAAGAGTGCTGCAAGCGATACGCGAAGTTTCATCGTTTCCTCCTCCTTGGATTGGGTAGTGCTGTGCCTTGCCGGCGTGCTCAGGCTGCCGCGCGCGCCTTGGGGCGATGGCTTGCGGCCAGATACGCCATGGCGGCCGCAACGCCTTCCTGCTTGACCGGCACGCCGGCCAGTGTAAGCCCCATTTCTACGCCCGCGAGCGTGCCCATCAGGGCGAGATCGTTGAAATCGCCCAGGTGGCCAATACGAAATACTTTGCCGGCAAGCTTGCCGAGGCCAGTGCCCAGCGACATGTCGAAGGCTTCCAGGATCATTTTGCGCACGCGGTCGGCGTCGTGGCCGGCGGGCAGCAGCACCGCGGTCAGCGAGGCCGAGTATTCCGCGGGATTGGTCGCCAACACCTCGAGGCCCCAGGCGCGCACCGCGCGCCGCGTGGCCTCGGCGTGGCGCTGGTGCCGGGCAAAGACGTTATCCAGGCCCTCTTCCTCCAGCATGGCGAGTGCTTCGCGCAGGCCGTAGAGCAGGTTGGTCGCGGGCGTATAGGGAAAGTAGCCGCTCTTGCCGCTGGCGAGCATGTCGTCCCAGGCCCAATAGCTGCGCGCGAGGCCTGCGCCTTTCGATGCGGCGAGGGCCTTCTCGGAAATGGCGTTGAACGACAAGCCCGGCGGCAGCATGAGGCCCTTCTGCGAGCCGGCCACCGTCACGTCCACGCCCCACTCATCGTGCCGGTAATCAATCGAGGCGAGCGAGGAAATGGTGTCCACCAGGTAAAGCGCGGGGTGCTTCGCCCCGTCGATCGCCTTTCGCACCTCCGCGATGCGCGAAGTCACCCCGGTGGAGGTTTCGTTGTGCACCACGCAAACCGCCTTGATGTTCTTGCTGGCGTCAGCGCGCAAACGCTTTTCGATGGCCTGGGGATCGGCGCCGCTGCGCCAGTCGCCGGGGAGACACTCGGGCTTGAGGCCGAGCTTGAGCGCCATTTTCTGCCACAGGGATGCAAAGTGGCCGGTCTCGTACATCAACACCGTATCGCCCGGCGACAGCGTGTTGACCAGCGCCGCCTCCCACGCGCCCGTGCCCGAAGCAGGGTAGATCACCACGTGGCCGCGCGTCTTGAAAACCCGCCGCATGCCCTCGAGCACCGCCTTGCCGAGGTCGCCGAACTCGGGCCCGCGATGGTCCATTGTCGGGAAATCGATTGCCCGCAATACCCGGTCGGGCACGTTGGTCGGTCCCGGGATCTGCAGGAAATGCCTTCCGGCGTTGCGCGGCATGAATCCTCCCCTGCGAACGCGCGAAACACATCGCGCGGCGCAGTGTATTCTACCCCGCAGCTATGGAAGCCAAGGCGATCCCCGTTCGCATCGTCAACCGGCGCGCGGGCGACACGGCGCTTGCCGAGCGCCTGCGCAAGGAAATCGATGGCGAGGTCCTGTTCGACGCCGCGAGCCGCGGCCGCTACTCGACCGATGCCTCCATCTATCAGGTCGAGCCGATCGGCGTCGTCGTACCACGAAGCGAAGACGCGGCCCGCGGCGCGATCGCCATCGCGGCCGCGGCAGGCGTGCCGGTGCTGCCGCGCGGCGCCGGCTCCTCGCAGTGCGGCCAGACGGTGGGCGCCGCACTCGTCATCGACGATTCGAAGTACCTGAACCGCGCGCTCGAGATCGATGCCGCGGCGCGCACCGCGCTCGTGCAGCCCGGGCTGGTGCTCGATCAGCTGAACGCGCAGTTGCGCAAACACGGGCTCTGGTTTCCCGTGGACGTGTCGACCAGCGCGCAGGCGACGCTCGGCGGCATGGCCGGCAACAACTCCTGTGGCTCGCGCTCGATCGCCTACGGCAACATGGTTCACAATGTGCTCGCCATCGACGCCGTCACTGCCGAGGGCTACCGCTGGCGCTTCGGCCCGATGCGGGACGCCTCCGGCCCCGCCGGCTACCTGCAGCTGGTGCAGAAACTCGGAACGCTCTTCGAACGTGAGAAGGTCGAGATCGCGGCGCGCTTTCCCGAGGTGATGCGGCGCGTCGCCGGCTACAACCTCGATCACCTCGGCCCGCCGCATGCCAACGCGGCGCATCTGCTGGTCGGCTCGGAGGGCACCCTCGCCTATTTCGAGCGGCTGCTCCTCAGGCTGTCGCCGCTGCCGGCGCACCGCACGCTGGGTGTGTGCCATTTTCCGAAGTTCTACACCGCCATGGATCTCACCCGGCACATCGTCAAGCTGGGCCCGAGCGCGGTGGAGCTCGTCGATCGCACGATGATCGGCCTGGCGCGCGAAATTGAAGCGTTCCGCAAGACGGTCGAAACCGTCATCGCGGGCGAGCCGGACGCGATCCTGCTGGTCGAGTTCTCCGGCGACGACGGGGCGGCGCAGGTTTCCAAGCTCAAGCAGCTCTCGCAGCTGATGGGCGATCTCGGCCTGCCGGGGAGCGTCGTCGAAATCACCGACGCGCGGCTGCAGAAGGACGTGTGGGAAGTCAGGAAGGCGGGCCTGAACATCATGATGTCGATGAAGGGCGACGGCAAGCCGGTGTCGTTCATCGAGGACTGCGCGGTGCCGCTCGAGCACCTGGCCGAATATACCGACCGCCTGACGCAGGTGTTCGAGAAGCACGGCACGCGCGGCACCTGGTACGCGCATGCCTCGGTCGGCACGCTGCACGTCCGGCCGGTGCTCGACATGCGACGTGACGGCGCGGCAAAGATGCGCGTGATCGCCGAGGAGGCCTGTGCCCTGGTGAAGCAGTACAAGGGCGCCTACTCGGGGGAGCACGGCGACGGCCTGGTGCGCTCGGAATGGATCGCGCCGTTCTTTGGCCCGCGCCTCACGGCCTGCCTCGGCGAGATCAAGTCCTGGCTCGATCCGCAGGGCCTGATGAATCCCGGCAAGATCGTCGCCCCCGGCCGGATGGACGACCGGGACCTGTTTCGCTACAAGCCCGGCTATGCCGCCGGCGCGACGCCGGCGACGCTCGACTGGAGCGAGTGGGGCGGTTTCGACAGGGCCGTCGAGATGTGCAACAACAACGGCCATTGCCGCAAGTTCGATGCCGGCGCCATGTGCCCGTCGTTCCGCGCCACCGGCGACGAAGTGCACCTCACGCGCGGCCGCGCCAATACGCTCAGGCTCGCGCTTTCAGGGCAGCTCGGCGAGACCGCCGACGCCGACGTCAAGGCGGCGCTCGATCTGTGCGTCTCCTGCAAGGGCTGCAAGCGCGAGTGCCCGACCGGCGTCGACATGGCGCGCATGAAGATCGAGTTCCTCGCGCACTATCGCCAGCGCCATGGCGCAACAATGCGCGAGCGGCTTATCGCCTATCTGCCGCGCTACGCGCCGTGGGCAGCGCGCATGGCGCCCATCGCCAACCTCGGCAACGCGCTGCCACGACTGCGCGAGAAGCTGACGGGATTCACGGCGCGGCGCGCCCTGCCGCGCTGGCGCAGCGACTGGTTCGTCGACCGCGTCTGGCCCAAGCGCGGCAGCCGCGAGGTGGTATTGCTGGTGGACACGTTCAACCGCTACTTCGAGCCCGAAAACGCGCGCGCGGCGGTGCGCGTGCTGGAGGCCGCGCACTACCGCGTGCACGTGGCGCAGCCGGAATTCGGCGAGCGGCCGCTGTGCTGCGGGCGAACGTTCCTCACGGCCGGCCTGGTGGACGAAGCAAGGCACGAGGCACGGCGCGTGCTCGACGCGCTGCAACCCTGGCTGGCGCACGGCGTGCCGGTCGTCGGTCTGGAGCCTTCGTGCCTGTACACGCTGCGCGACGAGTACCCGGTACTGCTGCCCGACGCCCAGGCGCTGGCCGCGAACGTTTTCCTGTTCGAGGAATTCCTCGCCGCGGAGCTCGAAGCCGGGCGCTTTACGCCGGCGCTCAAGCCGCTCGCGGCGCAAGCGCTGGTGCATGGCCACTGCCACCAGAAGGCGTTCGGCGCCATGGGCGCCGTGGAGAAGGTGCTGAAGGTGGTGCCCGAGCTGAAGGTGTCGCTGATCGAATCGAGCTGCTGCGGCATGGCAGGCAGCTTCGGCTACGAGACCGAGCACTACGACCTGTCGATGAAGATGGGCGAGCTCGCGCTGCTGCCCGCGGTGCGCGCGGCGGGCGCTGATGCGCTCATCGTTGCCGACGGCACCAGCTGCCGCCATCAGATCGCCGACGGCACCGGCCGCCGCGCGCAGCACGTGGCGCGCGTGCTGGCGCAGGCGCTCGCCGACTAGGCTATTTCCACAGCTCCACAGCCTCGCCGCGATTGCGCAGGCGCTCGGCGCGCGCCTGGATGAAGCGCTGGAACGAAGGTTCTTTGCGATAGGCGCCGCTCGCCACGTACTCGAGCGCGGAAGCCAAGTGAAACGGCCGCAGATACGCCTCGACGCGGAACACTTCCTTGCCACCGTCGAACAACACGATCGACGGGGTATAGGCGATGCGCAGCGCGCGCGCGTGGCTGTCGTCCAGCGTCAGCCGGTACACGTCAAAGCGATCGATCAGGGCTCGAACTTCCGGACGCTTGAAGCCTTCGCCGTGCAGCTCGTCGCAGCCGCTGCAGTAAGGCGTCTCGAAAAGCAGGGCGACCGGCTTTGCCCCCTTGAGCTCGACCGGCGGCTTGCGCAGAAACGGCTGCTCGTGCAGCGTCGGGCTGGCGGTCTCTGCGGCCACCGTTTTCATGTAGTCCTCGAAGCGCTGGCCCTTGCCTGCAAGTCCCGCGGCGTAGTCGAGCGCCGCGGAAAAGCGCAGCGGCGGGTAGTAGCCGTTGACGCGCGCGACGAGGCCGCCCCGCTCGTCCAGGAAGAGGATCGTGGGCGTGTACTGGATCTGCAGCGCGCGCGTCAGTTCCTTTTCGCTCATGCGGCGGCCATCGGTCCACTGCACCTCGCGGTCACCCCAGATGTTTAGGGCGACGGCGACGAAATGCTGACGCGTCTTCTCGACGATGGCGCGCTGCGTGAAATTGGTCTGCATGAGCTGCTTGCAGTAGGGGCAGCCGTCCTGGCCGAAGTACAACATCAGGCGCTTGCCGTCGCGCGCCGCCTCCTTCGCGTCCTCCGGGAACTCGAGGAAGGATTCGCTGAACCAGGCGGGAATCTCGATCGCCTGCGCGCCAGGCGCTTGCGCCTGTACCCAGAGGGCCGGCACCAGCAGGAAGAGACCAAGCCATTTCATCTGTGCCCCCGGCTCCACATGTAGAGCGCGATGCCGGCCGCAATCATCGGCAGGCTGAGCCACTGGCCCATCGACAGCCCCAGCGCCAGCAGACCGAGGAAGTCGTCGGGCTCGCGCGCGAACTCGGCGACAAAGCGGAAAGCCCCATAACCGATGAGGAACATGGCTGAGACCGCGCCGCGCGCCCGGGGTTTCGACGAATACCACCACAGCAGCCCGAACAGCAGCACGCCCTCGAGGGCGAACTGGTAGAGCTGCGACGGGTGCCGCGGCAGGTCGCCGGCGCCGCGGAACACCATGCCCCAGGGCAAGTCGGTCGGGCGCCCCCACAGCTCGCCATTGATGAAATTGCCCAGGCGCCCGGCGGCCAGGCCGGTCGGCACGCACGGCGCGATGAAGTCCATCAGCCGCCACCCGTCGACGCGCCGGTGCCAGGCAAAGAACGCCGCCGCGGCCAGCACGCCGAGAAAACCGCCGTGGAAGGCCATCCCGCCCTGCCAGATGGCGAAGATTTCCAGCGGGTGCGAAAGGTAGTAGGCGGGCTTGTAGAACAGTACGTAGCCCAACCGCCCGCCGAGGATAGTGCCGAGCACGCCGAGAAAGATCAGGTCATCGAACTGCTCGCGTGTAATGGGCGCCGCGCCCTGGGCGATGCGCCGGCGGCCGAGCCACCACAGAATGCCGAACGCCGCGAGGTACATGAGCCCGTACCAGCGGATGGCGAGCGGGCCGAGGGAGACCGCGATCGGGTCGAATTGCGGGTGTATCAGCACGGTAGAATTTGCATTCTACTTCCGGGGGATTTGCAGCATGGCCGACAATCGCCGCTCGAAACTGATCACCGCGGGCGTGGCGCGCTCGCCCAACCGCGCCATGCTGCGTGCCGTGGGCTTCAAGGACGGCGACTTCGACAAGCCGATCATCGGCGTCGCCAACGGCCACTCCACCATGAATCCCTGCAATGCGGGCATCCAGCCGCTGGTGGACCGCGCCATGGCAGCACTGGAGGCGGCCGGCGCGAAGCCCCAGGTGTTTGGTGTGCCCACGGTCACCGACGGCATCGGCATGGGTACCGAGGCGATGAAGTATTCGCTGGTGTCGCGCGAGGTCATCGCCGATGCCATCGAGACCTCGGTCAACGGCCAGGCGATGGACGGCGCGCTGGTGGTCGGCGGCTGCGACAAGAACATGCCGGGCGGCATGATGGCGCTGGCGCGCATGAACGTGCCCGGTATCTACGTCTACGCCGGCACCATCAAGCCCGGCAAGTGGAAAGGGCAGGACCTCACCATCGTCTCGGCCTTCGAGGCGGTGGGCGCGTTCGCCGCCGGCCGGATGAACGAAGAGGATTTCAACGGCATCGAAAGAAATGCCTGCCCCTCGGTCGGCGCCTGCGGCGGCATGTTCACGGCCAACACCATGAGCTCCTCGTTCGAGGCGCTCGGCATGAGCCTGCTCGGCTCCTCGCAGATGGCCTCGCCCGACGCCGAGAAGGCGGACAGCGCCGCCGAATCCGCGCGCGCGCTCGTCGAGGCGGTGAAGAACAATCTCAAGCCGCGCGACATCATCACCCGCAAGTCGATCGAGAACGCAATCGCGCTGGTCATGGCCACCGGCGGCTCGACCAACGCCGTGCTGCATTACCTCGCGATCGCCTCGGCCGCCGGGGTCAAATGGACCATCGACGATTTCGAGCGGGTACGCCGCAAGGTGCCGGTGCTTTGCGACCTGAAGCCCTCGGGGCGCTACGTGGCGGTGGACTTCCATCGTGCCGGGGGGGTGCCCCAGGTACTGAAGATCCTGCTGGAAAACGGCGTGCTGCACGGCGCATGCATGACCATCCACGGCAAGACCATGGCCGAGATGCTGAAAGAGGTTCCGGCCGCGCCGCGCGCCGGACAGGAGGTGATCCGGCCCTGGTCCAATCCCATCTACCCGCAGGGCCACCTCGCCATCCTCAAGGGCAACCTCGCGCCCGAGGGCTGCGTGGCGAAAATCACCGGACTGAAGAAAACGTCGATCACCGGACCGGCGCGCGTCTTCGATTCCGAGCCGGCCTGCATGAAGGCCATCATGGCCAAGAAGATCAAGGCGGGCGACGTGGTCGTGATCCGCTACGAGGGCCCGAAAGGCGGCCCCGGAATGCAGGAAATGTTAGCACCCACTTCGGCCCTGATCGGCCAAGGGCTGGGCGAGTCGGTGGGCCTTCTGACTGACGGCCGTTTTTCGGGCGGGACCTGGGGGATGGTCGTCGGCCATGTCGCCCCGGAAGCCCATGTCGGCGGCACCATCGCGCTGGTCAAGGAACGCGACTCGATCACCATCGACGCGAAGAAGCATCTTGTCCAGCTCAACGTGCCGGCCAGGGAAATCGCGGCACGCCGCAGGAAATGGAAGGCACCGAAGCCCCGTTACGCGAAGGGGCTCATGGCCAAGTACATGAGGCTGGTTTCGACCGCCTCGATCGGTGCGATCACCGACTCAGAAACCTGACCCCGGCAGTTTCAGAAATTCGATCTCGGCCGCGGTGCTCTCACGGCCGAGAATGGCATTGCGGTGCGGGAAGCGGCCGAAGCGCTCGACGATGTCGCGGTGGCGCTCGGCGTAGCGCCGCTGCTCTTCGTCGAAGTCCTTCATCAGCTCGGACGACAGCTTCTGGTCTTCGAGCGCCTCGCTGTGCTCGAAAGGCAGGTAGGCGAACAGGCGCTCCGAGGTCGACATCTGCTTGTCCCAGCCGCGCCGCAGGATCACGCGTGCCGCCGCCAGCGCCAGCGGATCCGTCGCAAAGGCACGCGCCTCGCCGCGGAACATGTTGCGCGGGAACTGGTCGAGGACGATCACCAGCGCGAGGCAGCTGCGCGGCTCGTCGGCCCAGTGCGCGAGCCGGCCGGCGGCGGCCGCTTCGTGCAGCGCGAGAAAACGCGAACGGACCTGGGCATCAAAGTCGGGATTCTTGACGAACCAGTCCTTGGGGTGCACATCGAACCAGAAGCGCAGAACCTGGTCCGAACTGGGATCGCTCATCTCAGCCTCCGTGCTGTCGTGAATCACCGACAAGCTCGGGTTGACGCTGCGTGTGAGCGCAGACTAGTCTTTCCCATTCGCAACCCGAATAGGAGAAATGAACAATGACAGGTCGATTTCGCCGCTTGCTGGCTGGATTGCTGATCGTATGCATGGGAAGCATGGCCGTTCCTGTGCCAGCACTGGCCGGAATTGTAAGCACGGATGCCATTGTGACGGGAGTGGAGCGTGAGCGGCTTGTCAGCCTGCTCGAGCGGAGCGAGATTCAGGCGCAGCTGAAAGACCTGGGCGTGGACGCTGCGGCCGCCAGGGCCCGGGTCGCCGCGCTCTCGGATGCGGAAGCCGCACAGCTGGCCTCGCAGTTGGACGAGCTGCCCGCGGGGGGGATCGACGCCCTTGGCGTCGCGCTGGTGGTCTTCCTCGTGCTCCTGTTCACCGACATCATGGGCTATACGAAGATCTTCCCGTTCACCCGCTCGGCGCGCTGAGCGCGCATGAGGCGGTTCGCGACCCCCGCTGCGGCGGGGGTTTTCATTTTGGCGGCCACGCTGCTCGCCGGTTGCGCCGCGCCGCAGGTCTCCGCCCTCGTCGAGCGTCGCCCCGCTGACCTGCCCGGCGCAGCGGAGATCGTCGGCACGCCCTTCTTCGCACAGGAGGACTATCAGTGCGGTCCCGCCTCGCTTGCCACGGTGCTGGTTTACGCCGGTCGCGCCGCCACGCCCGAGTTGCTCGTGCCGCAGGTGTACCTGCCGGGCCGCAAGGGCTCGCTCCAGGCCGAGATGCTGGCGGGCGCGCGGCGCCATGGCCTCGTTGCCTACCGAATCGCGCCGCGGCTCGAGGCGCTGCTGGCGGAAATTGCCGCCGGGACACCCGTGCTGGTGTTGCAGAACCTCGGGCTCGCGTGGGTGCCGCTTTGGCACTATGCGGTGGCCATCGGCTATGACCTCGAGAATCGAATTCTCATCCTGCGTTCGGGCGTCACGCGCCGGCTGGAGATGAGCCTCGACACGTTCGAGCATACCTGGGCGCGAAGCAACTATTGGGCGATGCTCGCGCTGTCGCCCGAGCGCCTGCCTGCCAGCGCTGCCGAACAGCCGTACGTCGCCGCCGTCGCCGCGCTGGAGCGCGTAGAGCCTGCCGCCGCGCGCCGCGGCTACGAGGCGGCGCTCGCGCGCTGGCCGCAAAGCCTGACCGCCGAACTCGGCCAGGGCAATGCCAGCTACGCCCTGCACGACCTCGCGGCGGCGGCAGCGGCCTACCGGCGCGCCACGGCGCGGCATCCGGCATCTGCCGATGCGTGGAACAATCTCGCCCAGGCACTGATCGAACAGGGGAACCGCGACGAAGCGCTGGCGGCGGCACGCCGCGCGGTTGGGCTGGGCGGACCCCGGCTGCCGACCTACCGCGAGACGCTCGAGCACATCCTGCAACGGCCATGAGCAACCGCCTCGCCGGCGAAACGTCCCCCTATTTGCAGCAGCACGCGCACAACCCGGTCGACTGGCAACCTTGGGACGCAGCGGCGCTCGCCCGAGCGCGCGCCGCGGACCGGCCGATCCTGCTGTCCGTCGGCTACTCGGCATGCCACTGGTGCCACGTCATGGCGCACGAGAGCTTCGAAGATCCCGAGGTGGCGGCGGTCATGAACCGGCACTTCGTCAACATCAAGGTGGACCGCGAGGAGCGGCCCGACCTCGACCAGATCTACCAGACTGCGCACCAGATGCTCGCCCAGCGCGGCGGCGGCTGGCCGCTCACCATGTTTCTCACACCGGAGGGCATGCCGTTCTGGGGCGGCACCTATTTTCCCAAGACCCCGCGCTACGGTTCGCCGGGTTTCGTCGAGATTCTGGAGCGCATCGCCGAGGTGTGGCGCGAGCAGCGCGCCGCGATCGGCGAGCAAGGCGAGCAACTGACGCTCGCATTCGCGCGGCTGCAGCCGCCGGCCGCGGCCGGGAACGCGGCGCTCGACGGCGAGCCGTTGCGCGCCGCGCTCGAAGTGCTGCGCTCGAGTTTCGATGCGCGCGACGGCGGCTTTGGCGGCGCGCCGAAGTTTCCGCATGCGACGGACCTCGAACTTTGCCTGCGCAGGGGCGAGACCGCGATGGTCGACACGACGCTCAGGCGCATGTGCGAGGGCGGCCTGTTCGATCAGCTCGGGGGCGGCTTCTGCCGCTATAGCGTCGATGCGCAATGGGCGATTCCGCACTTCGAGAAGATGCTGTACGACAACGGGCCGCTGCTTGCACTGCTCGCCGACGCCTGGCTGGTCTCGGGCGACGATCTGTACGCGCGCTGCGCCGACGCCACTGCCGGCTGGATCCAGCGCGAGATGCAGTCTCCCGAGGGCGGCTATTACGCCTCGCTCGATGCGGATTCGGAACACGAGGAAGGCAAGTACTACGTCTGGGACGCCGCCGAGGTGCGCGCGCTGCTCACCACGGAGGAATGGGGTGCGCTGGCGCCGCATTTCGGGCTCGACGGTGCGCCGAACTTCGAGGGCCGGCACTGGCATCTGCGCATCGCCCGGCCGCTGCGCGAAGGCGGCGAGGCGTTGCTGGCGTCGGCGAAAGCGAAGCTGTCGGCCGCGCGCGAAAAGCGCGCGCGCCCGGGGCGCGACGAAAAGGTGCTCGCGTCGTGGAACGCGCTCGCGATCCACGGCATGGCGCACGCCGGGCGCGTGCTCGGCAGGCCCGAATGGGTGGCGTCGGCGCGGCGCGCGCTGCAGTTCCTTCGCTCGCGCATGTGGCGGAGGGACGG
>JAOTWE010000318.1 GCA_029863065.1 Betaproteobacteria bacterium | reverse complement strand
GCAGCGCCGCCGCGAGCACGGCTTCGCCGGCTTCGACCTGGAACTGCTGACCGCTCGGCTGGATCGTGACGCTATGCATGTCGCTAAAATGGCATCGATGAAGACACTGTTGATCGCGGGCTACGGCGACATCGCGCGTCGCGCCACGCCGCGCCTGGAGTCGCGCTACACGGTGCAGGCGCTGTCGCGCCGCCACGGCTTCGATCTCGACCGGCCCGCAACCCTTGCCGAACTGCCCGCGGCGGACGCGGTGCTGCACTGCGTGCCGCCGCCGAGGTCCGGCGCGCAGGACACGCGCACGCAGCATCTCCTCGGCGCGCTCGCGAAGGGCCGCATTCTACCGGCGCGCGTGGTCTACGTCAGCACGAGCGGGGTCTACGGCGACTGCGGCGGCGAGCGCGTGGACGAATCGCGTGCCGTCCATCCGCAGACCGACCGCGCGCGGCGGCGGGTGGACGCGGAGCGCCAGCTGGCAATATGGTGCGGCGAGCGCGGCGTCGCGCTGGTGATTCTGCGCGCGCCCGGGATTTACGCCGCGGACCGTTTGCCGCTGGAGCGACTGCGCCTGGGCACGCCAGCGCTGCGCGCTGAGGACGATGTGTATACCAACCACATCCATGCCGAGGACCTGGCGGCCATCATCGTGCGTTCGCTGGAGGTTACCGCCCCTGGCGGCACCTACAACGCGAGCGACGACAGCGAGATTCGCATGGGCGACTGGCTCGATCTGGTGGCCGAACGCGCCGGACTGCCACGGCCGCCGCGCATTGCGCGCGGCGAAGCGCGGGATCGCATCGCGCCCGAGCTGCTGTCGTTCATGAGCGAGTCGCGGCGCCTCGCCAACCGGCGCATGAAGGAGGGACTTGGCGTGCGGCTGCGCTACCCTACGGTGTTCGAAGGCGTGCCGCGCCGCGAGAAGGCGGCATGAGCGCCTTGCTGGTACTGACCAATCTTCCCGATCGCGTCGCGGCCGAAAAGCTCGCCGGCGTGCTCGTCGATAAACGACTCGCGGCGTGCGTCAACATCCTGGCACCGTGCCAATCGGTGTACCGCTGGCAGGGCGCGGTGCAGCACGAAGAGGAGCATCCCGTGCTCATCAAGACGACGCAGGACGCCTACGCGCGGCTCGAGGCCGAGATCCGCGCGCACCACCCCTACGAACTTCCCGAGATCGTCGCGGTCTCAATCGAGCGCGGCCTGCCAGCGTATCTGGACTGGGTGGCCGCGGAAACGTCCTTTCCCCGGTGATCCGCCTCCTTCTTCTGTGGCTTGTGCTGTCAGGGCCGCTTGCACAGGCAGCCACGGCCGACGAATTGCTCGAGCCGGAAAAGGCGTTCCGCTTCTCGGCGCGTGCACTGGGCAGCGACGCGCTCGAGGTGAGCTTCGCGATCGCCGAGGGCTACTACCTGTACCGGGATCGCTTCAAGTTCGAGGCGCAGGACGCGCGCCTCGGCCCGGCCGGGTTGCCGCGCGGCGTGCGCCACAAGGACGAGTTTTTCGGCGACTCCGAGGTTTATCGCAACGAGGTGATCATCCGCGTGCCGGTGGCCCCGGGCGCGCCCGATCCGCTGCGCCTGGTCGTGACCTCGCAAGGCTGCGCCGATATCGGCGTGTGCTACGTGCCGATGGAATCGCGCGCCACCCTCCAGCTTGCCGCTGCGCTGCTGCCGCCTTCGCTAGGCGAGGGGCCGCGGAGCGTGCCGGAGGCGCCGCGCTGGTCAATTTACGCCAGCGACCTGGACATCGCGGCGCTCTTCGACCGCAACGCGCTGCTCGTCGTCGCCGGTTTCTTCGGCTTCGGGCTGCTGCTCACGTTCACGCCATGCGTGCTGCCCATGATTCCGATCCTGTCGTCGATCATCGCCGGCGAAGGCCGCAGCCTGAACAAGCGGCGCGCGTTCGCGATTTCGGCGAGCTATGTGCTCGGCATGGCGATCGCGTACGCAGCGGCGGGCATTGCGGCCGCCTACTCCGGGTCGCTGCTCGCCGCGGCCCTGCAGAATCCGTGGGTGCTCGGCGCCTTCGCCGCGGTATTCGTATGGCTGGCGCTGTCGATGTTCGGGTTGTACGAGATCTCGCTGCCCGGCTTCCTGCACCACCGCCTGTCGTCGGCGCACCAGCGGCTGCGCGGCGGGCGCATCGCCTCGGTGGCGGCCATGGGCATGCTCTCGGCGGTGATCGTCAGTCCCTGCGTCGCGGCGCCGCTCGCCGGCGCGCTGCTCTACATCTCGCAGACCCGCGACGTGGCGCTGGGAGGCGGCGCACTTTTCGCCATGGCACTCGGCATGGGCGTGCCGCTCATGGTGGTCGGCGTGTCAGAGGGCGCGCTGCTGCCGAAGGCGGGACCCTGGATGAACGGGGTGAAGAGATTTTTCGGCGTGCTGCTCCTGGCGGTGGCGATCTGGATCGCCTCGCCGGTACTGCCGGGCGCGGCGGTGATGCTGGCGTGGGCGGCGCTTCTGGTCGGCGCGGGCGTTTTCCTGCGCGCCACGGATCGGCTGCCGGCGGATGCAACCGGTCCGGTGCGTCTCGCCAAGGCGCTCGGCATCGTCTCGCTGGTCGCCGGTCTCGCCCTGCTGGTGGGCACGCTCTCC
>JAOTWE010000142.1 GCA_029863065.1 Betaproteobacteria bacterium | reverse complement strand
CGCGTTCCTAGTCGCGCTCGCGCTCGCCCTCACAGGTGTCGGCATGCTGGTGCACACCAGCCTCGCGTTTTCGCCGCGCGCGCTCCTCGGCGACGCCCTGGGCGTGGTCACGGCGATGTTCTATGCCTGGTATCTGTTGTCGGTGAAGGGTCTGCGCGACCGCGGCGTGGCGACCCTGCAGTTGATGGCGGTGACCAGCACCGTGACGGCGCTCGTGCTGCTGCCCCTGGCGGTCGCCTCCGGCGAGGTCCTGCTGCCCCGCGGCGCCACCGGCTGGATGATCCTCCTTGCGCTGGCATGGATCACGCACGCCGGCGGGCAGGGCCTCATCGCCTTCGCACTGGCGCACCTGCCCGCGGCATTCTCGTCCGTCGGCCTGCTGTTCCAGCCGGTGATGGCGGCGGCGTTTGCCTGGCTGCTGCTGGGAGAGCCCCTGGTGGCGCTGCAGGTGGCCGGCGGCGCGGTCGTACTGGCGGCGATCTATCTTGCGCGCCGCAGTTCCAGAGGAACAGAATAGCGCATCAGATCAGGCGGCGAGCGCCGCCAGGAGGAACCCCATGGCAGTCAAGAAGAAAGCCAAGATCAAAGCCAAGCGCAGGAAAGTGCCCGCCAAGCGGCCTGCGATCCGCAGGAAGGCCGCGAAGCCCGCCCGGAAAGCCGCGCGCAAAGCACCGGTCCGCCGCGCGGCGCCGAAAGCGGCCAAGCGCAAGGCGCTCAGGCCGAAAACGGTAAGACCGAAAGCGCTCAAGCCGACGCCACCAGCGCCGCCCGAACGGCCGGCGCCGGGCGTGCGCATCGGCGTGGTAACGCACTTCTACGGCGAACCGTCGGTCGCGATCGTCAAGCTCGAATCGGGAACCCTGCGCGTCGGCGACACGATCCACATTCAGGGACACACCAGCGACTTCAGCCAGCGCGTGGAGTCCCTGCAGGTCGAGCACGTGGCGGTCAATGAAGTCGGGCCGAACGACGATTTCGGCATCAAGGTCGTCCAGCACGTGCGCGAGCACGACGTGGTCTACAAGGTGGCTAGCTGACGACGGCTTCGGGTTCGCCTCTTGCTTTTGCAATGAATCCGATTTCGTAGACCGTCTCGCCCAGCGCGCGCAGCTTGTTCGCGGCGCGCCGCGCGTCGCCGGCCGCGACCACCACGACCATGCCGATGCCGCAGTTGAAGACGCGGTGCATTTCGGCCTCGGCGACCCCCCCCTTGCGCTGCAGCCAGTCAAACAGTGCCGGCCGCGGCCAGGCGCGGCCGCGGATGATTGCACGCGTGCGCTTCGGCAGGATGCGCGGCACGTTGCCGACCAGGCCGCCGCCGGTGATGTGCGCGAGCCCCTTGACGTTCACCGCCCGCAGGAGCTTCAGGACCGGCTTCACGTAAATCCGCGTCGGCCGCATGATGGCGTCCATCATCGCCGCATCCGGCGTGTCCCGCTCGAGAATCCGGCGGATGAGCGAGTAGCCATTCGAATGCGCGCCGCTCGAGGCGAGCCCGAGCAGCACGTCGCCGGGCCTGATCGAGCGGCCGTTGAGTATCTTCTTCCTCTCCACGACGCCGACGCAGAATCCCGCCAGATCGTATTCGCCCGCCGGGTACATGCCCGGCATCTCGGCGGTCTCGCCGCCGATCAGCGCGCAGCCGGCGAGCTCGCAGCCGTGCGCAATGCCCTTCACCACGGCCGCCGCCACCTGGTGATCGAGCCTGCCGCAGGCGAAGTAGTCGAGGAAGAACAGCGGCTCGGCGCCCTGCACCAGCACGTCGTTCACGCTCATCGCCACCAGGTCGATGCCCACCGTGTCGTGGCGCCCGGTCGCGAACGCCAGTCTCAGCTTGGTGCCGACGCCGTCGGTGCCGGAGACCAGCACCGGCCGGCGGTACTTCTTCGGGATCCGGCACAGCGCGCCGAAGCCGCCGATGCCCGCCAGCACCTCCGGGCGCATGGTGCGCCGGGCAAACGGCTTGATGGCCTCGACCAGCGCATCGCCGGCGTCGATATCGACGCCGGCATCGCGGTAGGAGAGCGGGTCGGCCATGCTAGAGTTTCGCGTTTTCCGCACGATTTTACTTGAGATGCCCTCGCTGCTCTCCACCAACACGCAATTGTGGCGCTGGCTCGCGGTCGCGCTGACGCTGGGCGGGCTGCTGTACCTGTTGTCGCCGATCCTCGCCCCGTTTCTGTTCGCCGCGATCCTCGCCTATATTCTCGACCCGCTCGTCGAGAAGCTCACCGGCCGGTACGCGCCGCGCACGCTTGCCGTGATCTTGGTGATGATCGGCGTGCTGGCCCTGCTCGTGGCGCTCGCGCTGGTGGTGCTGCCGCTGTTCGCGAAGGAATTGCGCCTGCTTGCCGAGCGCCTTCCCGCATTCATTACCTGGCTGAACGAGCGGCTGGCGCCGCTGGCCGAGGACTACCTGGGCATCGCGTTCCAGCTCGACGTGGAAACCGTGCGCGGTCTCGCCAGCGAACTGGTGGTCGAGAATCAGCACCTCGTCGGCCGGCTCCTCGGCTCGCTCAAGATCGGCGGGCTCGCGCTCGTCGCCTTCCTGGTCAACCTGCTGCTCGTCCCGGTGGTGCTGTTCTACCTGCTGCGCGACTGGCATGCCCTGCGCGCGCGCGTCGATCGCCTGATTCCGCGCCACGTGCACGCCAAGGTGCGCACCATCCTGCGCGAGGTCGACGCCGTGCTGGCCGAGTTCCTGCGCGGGCAGCTCACCGTCATTCTGACGATGAGCATCTTCTACGTGGTCGCGCTGTGGCTGGCGGGTCTGGAGTTCGCGCTGCCGATCGGCCTCATCACCGGGCTGCTGGTGTTCGTCCCCTACGTGGGAGCGCTGCTCGGCTTCGCCCTGGGCACAGTGGCCGCGCTGATGCAGTTCGACGGCCCGTGGGGCCTTGCCTGGGTGTGGCTCGCCTTCGGCGTCGGCCAGACGCTGGAAGGCATGGTGGTCACGCCGCTGCTGGTGGGCGAGCGCATCGGCTTGCATCCGGTGGCGGTGATCTTCGCCCTGCTCGCTTTCGGGCAGATTTTCGGTTTCTTCGGCGTGCTCCTCGCCTTGCCCGCGAGCGCGGCGCTGCTCGTCGGGCTGCGCCACCTGCGCGGTGCCTACCTCGAGAGCTCGCTGTACGGCGGCAAGAAGTGACGCGCCAGTTCGCGCTGCCGATCCAGCAGCCGCCGGTGCCGTCGCTCGACAACTTCGTCCCCGGCTCGAACGCCGAATTGCTCGCGCGGCTGGGTGAATTGGCGGCCGGGCGCTGCGAAGAAGCCGTCATCTATCTTTGGGGCGCACCCGGATCAGGCCGCAGCCACCTGCTCCAGGCGAGCGCGCGCCAGGGCGTGACGCTCGCCGACGACGTCGAGCAGCTCGGGGATACGGCGCAGGCCGAACTTTTCAGCGCCATCAACCGGGCACGCGAGACGGGCACCACGGTGCTCGCCGCGGGCGCCGCACCGCCGGCGCAACTGGCGTTGCGCGAGGATCTGCGCAGCCGGCTCGGCTGGGGTCTGGTGTACGAAGTGAAGCCGCTGACCGACGCTGAAAAGGCCGTCTACCTGCACGCGGAAGCCGCGCGCCGCGGACTGAAGTTGAGCGACGAGGTTGTCTGGTACCTGCTCACGCACGTGCGCCGCGACATGCCTTCGCTCGGCGCCATCCTCGAGCATCTCGACCGCGCTTCGCTCGAGCAGCACCGCGCTCTCACCCTGCCGCTGGTGCGCGAGGCCCTGCGCGCGCTCGAGCCGTGAAGCTGGCGCTGTTCGACCTCGACAACACGTTGCTCGCCGGCGACAGCGACTACGAGTGGGGTCAGTTCCTCGTCGACCGCGGCGTGCTGGCGCGCGACGAGTACGAAGCGCAGAACGCGCGCTACTTCGAGCAGTACAAGGCCGGCACGCTCGACATCCACGAGTACCTGGGCTTCGCGCTGCGCCCGCTTGCCGCGCACACGCCGCAGGAGCTGGCGGGCTGGCACGCGGATTTCATGCGCGCGCGCATCCTGCCGATGGTCACGCCACAGGCGCGGGGTCTGGTGGCGCGCCACCGCGGCGCGGGCGACCTGTGCGCCGTCGTCACCGCCACTAATAGCTTCGTCACCGCGCCCATCGCGCGCGAGTTCGGCGTGCCGCACCTCATCGCTACCGAGCCGGAAACCGCGGCCGGGCGCTTCACCGGGCGCCTGGCCGGCACGCCCTGCTTTCGCGAAGGCAAGATCCGGCGCGTCGACGAATGGCTCGCCGGGCTCGGCCACCGCCTCGGCGAGTTCGAGGACAGCGTCTTTTACAGCGACTCGCACAACGACCTGCCGCTGCTCGAGCGCGTGCGCCACCCGGTGGCGGTCGATCCCGACGCCCAGCTGGCCGCCGAATCCGCGCGCCGCGGCTGGCCGGTGATCTCGCTGCGCTAGAATCGCCGCCTCGATGATCAAGCGCTTCATCCGCCGGGTTCTTGGGCTGCCCGCGCACGCGCCGCAGCGTGTGCCGCGCGCCCGCCATGCTCTGCGGCGCGAAGCGCTCAGCTCATCGGCGCTCAAGGTGTGCGACGTGCTGCGAGATGCCGGCTATTCGGCCAGCGTCGTGGGCGGGGCCGTGCGCGACCTGCTGCTCGACATCGCGCCCAAGGACTACGACGTTGCCACCGATGCGCGCCCCGAGCAGGTAAAGCCGCTGTTCCGCCGCGCGCTCCTCATTGGCCGGCGCTTCCGCCTGGTGCACGTAATGCTGGGGCCGGAAACCGTGGAAGTGTCCACGTTTCGCGCGGCCGATGCCGGCACGACGGACAAGGACGAACACGGGCGCGTGCTGCGCGACAACGTCTTCGGCAGCCAGGAGGAGGACGCGCGGCGGCGCGATTTCACCGTCAACGCCCTTTATTTCGATCCGGCGACCGAGGAGATCATCGACTACCACGGCGGCCTCGCCGACCTGCGCCGGCACGTGCTGCGCATGATCGGTGATCCGGAGACGCGCTATCGTGAAGATCCCGTTCGCATGCTGCGGGCCGTGCGGCTCGCCGCCAAGCTCGGACTGACGATCGAGTCCGGCACGCGCGCGCCGATCCGCAGGCTGGCGCCGCTCATCGAGCACGTGCCGCCGGCGCGCGTGTTCGACGAGATGCTCAAGCTTCTGCTTTCGGGCCATGCCAGCGCCTGCGTGCGGCAGCTGCGCGAGGAAGGGCTGTCCAAGGGCGTTCTGCCGCTGCTGGACGTCATCCTCGAGCAGCCGCTGGGCGAGCGCTTCGTCACCCTGGCGCTGGCGCAGACCGACGAGCGCGTGCGCACCGAGCGCTCGGTGTCGCCCGCGTTCCTGTTCGCTGCGCTCCTGTGGCACGAAGTGCTGGCGGCGTGGAAGACGCGGCAAGCCAAAGGCGAGCGGCCGGTTACGGCGCTGGAGGCGGCCATGGACTCGGTGCTCGATGCGCAGTTCGAGAAGCTGGCGCTTACGCGCAAGCTGACGGCGACGATGCGCGAGGTGTGGGCGATGCAGCCGCGCTTCGAGCAGCGCGGCGGCCAGCGCCCGATGCGGCTTCTGGAAGCGCCGCGCTTTCGCATGGGCTACGACTTTCTCGCGCTGCGCGCGGCGAGCGGCGAGGTGAGCGCCGAGCTCGAAGCCTGGTGGCGCGCCTTCCAGCAGGCCGACGCCGATTCGCGCCGCGCCATGCTGCTGCCCGACACGGGACCGCGCAAGAAGCGCCGCCGCCGGCGGCGGCGCAAGGATCCCGGCGTCGAGGTTCCCGAGCAGGCGTGATCACTGCGTACATCGGCGTCGGCTCCAATCAGGGCAATCCCCGCGCGCAGGTCATGCAGGCCTTGGCCGAACTCGCCGAGCTGCCGGCGACGCGGCTTGCCGCGCGTTCGCCGCTGTACGGCAGTGCGCCGCTCGATGCGCCGGGACAACCCGACTTCGTCAATGCGGTCGCGGCCGTGGATACCGAACTCTCGGCGGCACAGCTGCTCGAAGCGCTGCAGGCGATCGAGTCGCGGCACGGCCGCGAGCGCGCCTATCGCAACGCGCCGCGTACCCTGGACCTCGATTTGCTCCTGTACGGGGAGGCGGCGTTCGCGTCACCCGTGCTGACGCTGCCGCACCCGCGTATGCACGAGCGCGCGTTCGTGCTGCGGCCGCTCCTCGACCTCGACCCGCGCGCAGAGGTGCCGGGCCGCGGCTCGGCGCGCGAGTTGCTGCTCGCCTGCGCCGCGCAGAGCGTCGAGCGCATCGACTAGATGGAGCGTCACCGCTACATCGCCGTCGAAGGGCCGATCGGCTCGGGCAAGACGAGCCTCGCCCGCCGCCTCGCCGCGCGCCTCGGTGCCGACCTGCTGCTCGAGCAGCCCGCGGAAAACCCGTTTCTCGCGCGCTTCTACCAGGACATGGCGCGCTTCGCGCTGCCCACGCAGCTGTTCTTTCTGTTCCAGCGCGCACGCCAGCTCGAGCCCCTCGCGCAGCCCGACATGTTCGGCCGCGCCACAGTCGCCGATTTCCTCATCGACAAGGATCCGCTGTTTGCGCGCATCACGCTTTCAGGCGACGAGCTGGCGCTGTATCAGCGCATCTTTGAGGCCCTGCGGCCGCAGGCGCCGGCGCCTGACCTGGTGATCTACCTGCAGGCACAGCCGCAAGTACTGGTCGAGCGCGTGCGGCGACGGGGTGCCGACTGCGAGCGCGGCATTGGCGAGGAGTATCTGGCATTGCTGGCCGAGGGGTACGCGCGCTTTTTCTACCACTATGCCGCGGCCCCGGTGCTGATCGTCAATTCCGAGAATCTGAACTTCGTGGAGCGTGACGCCGACTTCGACCTTCTGGTGGCACGCATGCGTGCCATGCGCAGCCGGCGCGAGTACTTCAACCTGGGTTGAACACCCCGCTTAGCCCGGGTAGGGATCGAAGGTGATGGATTCCATCGGGCAGCCCATCGAGGCGGCGATCTTGTCCATCGCGTCGTCGGTGAGCGCGACCGGCTGAAACTCCTTGTCGTTGCCCTTGGCGGAGATGAAAGCTTTCGCCGCATCCTCGGTGTTCCAGGTCACCACCGGGTCCGGGCTGACCCCTGCAACCTGCCGGCAGATCGGGAAGCCGTCAGATTTGTAGACGATCGCATACATGCTGCCCCCTTCGCATCTCTTCTGGTGCCGCCGCGACGGATCCTTTATAACCGATTCTCTCCAGCGCCGCCAAGCCTGCCGCGCTGCGTTCCACTGAGTTCCTCGCTTCTTTTCTCCATGTAGAAATTTCTGCGCGAGCATTGCATTGGCACGTGCTCATCGCGCTCGCGTGGTGGCGCGTTCTCGAATTGCAGCGCGCTCAAGCGCATTGCATCGCTCGCGCGCGGCGGCGCAGGTCGATTGACGTCCTTTCGGCGAGGTGCGCAGTCGGGCTACGAAGGGCTTTTGCGACGCCTGTCGAAATTTCAACAGGCAACCTGCCAACTAGGTCACGCGGTCTAAGGTTTTCCCCGGTATTAACCTCAGGATTCGCCTGATTTGCATAGTCATTGTCAAAGAGCGTTAAATGGAATTCAGGTAGTCCGAATCGGCTCATCACCGCGTCCGGACCTGGGCAACGGGCCCTCGGCAACGGGGCTTTTCAACTGGGGAAGGAGAATCAAATGAGCAACATGATCGACGCAATCGGTCTACGCGCTCCCTGCGCGCGGCGTTACACGGAACTCGAGTACGAATTCGACCCGGTGACCGGCACCTTGTGGGGATTCATGAAGCAGCGCGGAAATGCCTGCTTCAACCTCGGCATTCTCAAGGACATCCGCGACCACGACGAGGCGCTTAGCGCCAACGACGGGTGCGTCGATTTTGAGGGCTCGCTGCAGAGGGTCAACTGGTACGTCGCAGCGTCGCGCGTGCCCAAGGTGTTCAACCTGGGCGGCGACCTGGGGCTGTTCCTGCTGCTCATCAAGGCGCGCGACCGGGACGCGCTGGCGCACTACGCGCGCCTGTGCATCGACAACGTCTACGCGCGCATCAACAACTACAACTGTCCGTCGGTGACCACCATTTCGCTCGTGCAAGGCGACGCGCTCGGCGGCGGCTTCGAGACCGCGCTCTCCTCCGACGTGCTCATCGCCGAAGAATCGGCGCAGTTGGGCCTGCCGGAGATCCTGTTCAACCTGTTCCCGGGGATGGGCGCCTACAGCCTGC
>JAOTWE010000005.1 GCA_029863065.1 Betaproteobacteria bacterium | reverse complement strand
CTGCTCGCGCGGCGTATCGGCATGCGCGAGGCGGAAAGCCTGATCTTGTCCGGGCGCGTGCTGCCGGCCGCCAAGCTGCATGAAATGGGCGTGGTCGACGTACTGGCAAAGGATGGCGAGGGCGAAACCGCAGTGCGCGACTGGATCGCCGCGAACGCCAAGCGCCGTAACGGCCTGCAAGGCGTGCTGCGTGCGCGCCAGCAAGTATTCCCGGTAAAGCGCGAGGAGCTGGACGCCGTCGCCGACACCTGGGTGGATTGCGCCCTGCGTCTGGAAGACAAGGACCTGCGCATGATGGGCCGGGTGGTGCGCGCGCAGATGCGGCGCATGGAGCAAGGCGATATCACCGATATTGCCGCCGAGGCACTGGCGGCCGCCGGCTGAGCGCCTAACCCGGACCCAGGGGACCGCCGGCCCTGAAGATCTGGCCGAACTGATGGAAGTTCACGTTCGTCGAGTGGACGATGGCCGCCTGCGCGGCGGGGTCCTCGATCTTGTTCACCAGGCGGTTGAGGCTCGCCATGTGGTCGAGCTCCATGGTGGCGTGAGAAGACAAGAATTTGAAGCCGCCCGCCGCCGCATCGCGCCCGATCTTGCGCGCGATCGCGCCCGCCAAGCGCCCGCCATACACCGAGGCGATCACCTCGAGCACGAAGAGCATGCCGAGCACCGAGCACGGATGCACATGTTCCGCCGCATAGTAGTTGTACGCCGTCATCGCCTGCATCGGAGCGCTCGGCAGCATGGCACGCACCGCGGAGACATCGCCTCCCATTGCCTCGACGTCTTCCAGAACCCAGTCCTCGTGCCCCTTCTCCTGCTCGATACGCTCGTAAAGCGCGTAGCGCACTTCGCGGAACTCGTCTCCGCAACGCGCCGCGGCCGCGGCCATGACCGGGCAGAAATGCCACACGATGTGATACAGCTCGTGCAGGAAGGCCCGGTATTCCTCGAGCGTCAGGCCGTCGCGGACCATGGCGTGCACGCGTGGCTCCGCCTCGAGCGCGCGCCGGCTGGCGTCGGAGCTCTCAATCAGCGTGATGAAGAACGACACCGCCTTCCCCCCGACAAGCAAGCGCCGAGATTGTATCCTCGCTGTCGCTTCGCTTGCCGTAACAGTGAATAAGAACACCCCCGCTGGTTAGCGCGACGGACCGCCCGCACGCTCGTGATCGGCAGCGCGCAATGTAAAATTGCTGCTTCACCGGCCGCTGCGGCAACTTGGAAAGTCGCAATGACGCCTTCTTCGGAAGAAATCGAGGCGGCGGCGCCGTTCAACCGATCGGCTGCCTGACGTGGCGGGCACCCGCCTAGCTTGCCGACCTGCTGCTCTTCTCCTGCACGTGGCGCTCCAGCGCCGAGCGGCCCAGCTCGAACTCCTCGCTCAGCGAGTGCATCAGACCTGCCGACTGCAGCCTCAGTTCCGCGTCCGAGTACTTTCCGAGACTGGCGCAAAGCCGCGTCAGGCGCTCTGTGCCGATGCTCGCCGCCGAGCCTTTCATCGCGTGCAGATGCGAACGGAATTCGCCGAAATTGCGCGCGGCCACCGCCGCCTCCATCTTCGCCAGCAGTGACAGGCTGTCGGCCACGAACACCCCCACCAGGCGCTCGAGAAAGTCTGGCGTGGAGCCGAGCTCCTCCAGGTGCGTCAGCGTTTCCGGGTTCACGACCTCCGCCGCAGCGGCGGGCACCGTGCTGCCGGCGGGCAGAGCCGTGCGCGGCGCCTCCCTGGGCGCGCCGGCCGTAAGGGTGCGCAACTCGTCCAGCAGGCGCATCGCCTCCACGGGCTTGGGCACGAAACTGTCGGCGCCGGCCTCGAGGCACTCGCGCCGTGCTTCGACCGTCACGTCCGCGGACAATATGACCACCGGCAAACGCTCGCGGCCGCGGGTCATGAGGCGGATCGCCTGCAGCGTCTCCAGCCCGCTCAAACCCGGCATGTTGCGATCAAGCAGCACGATGTCGAAGCGGCCGGCCTCCAACGCGTCCAGCGCCTGGTCGCCATCGGCGACGCGGGTGACCGCGTGGCCGCCGCGCTCGAGGATTTTGCCAAGCACCTCGCGATTGGTGTGATTGTCGTCCGCTATCAGAACATTGAGGCGTTTCGCGTCCTGGTCGCGCTTGGCGTAGTCCTGCAGCCGCACCACGCCCTCGCGTACCTCGTCCGTCGACGAAATCGAGTGCAGCACGTTGAACAGCTGGCGCGTCTCCGCGGGCAGCTCGAGCACCGCGCTGAAGCCTGCCGAGAGCGCGGCAAAACGCTGCACTTCGGCTTCGCGCGGGACTGCAAGCACCGAGGGCGGCGCGGGCTCGGGTGCCGCCCGGCGCAGGCGCCGCGCCAGCTCTGCGTCCCCGTGCTCGGAGTACAGGAGCACGCTGTGGTAGGGCTTGGCGAGCGCGATGTCGGCGACCAGCCGGTCCGCGCCTTCGTCCACCGAAGCGGCGCGCACCGCTACTGCGCCCCATGTCGCGAGCGCTTGCTCGACAGGCTGCGCGCTCGCAGGCGGGAAGCCGATCAGCATCACGCGCGCCAGCGCGAGCTCGCCGGCACCGGCGCCCGCGCGCTCCGGTTGCTTGTCGAATGCACTTTCGAACCAGAACGTGCTTCCCAGACCGACCGCGCTCTCCAGGCCGATGCGCCCGCCCATCAGCTCGACCAGCTGCTTGGCGATCGTGGTGCCGAGGCCCGTGCCGCCGAAGCGCCGCGTGGTGGACTGGTCCGCCTGCGTAAAGCTGTCGAAGATGCGCTGCTGCGCTTCCGGCGCAATGCCGACGCCCGTGTCTCGCACCGAGAACTTGAGGCGCACGCGCGTGTCCGTCTCATCCTGTAGCGACACGTGCACGGTGACGCTGCCGCGCTCGGTGAACTTGACCGCGTTGCCGGCAAGATTGATGAGTACCTGGCGCAGGTGGTGCGCGTCGCCGCGCAACCCCGGCGGCACCTCCGGCATGATTGACACGACGAACTCGATGCTCTTCGCCTGCGCCTGCGCCTGCAGGATGCGGCTGGTGCTGTTGACGAGCGCGTGCAGATCGAAGTCGGTGCGCTCCAGCACCAGCTTGCCGGCCTCGATCTTGGAAAAATCGAGCACGTCCTCCACCAGGCCCAGCATCACCTGGCTCGAGCCGCGCAGCGTCTGCAGCATGTCCGCCTGCTCGCGCGTGAGCGGCGTGTCGCGCATCAGGTCGGCCATGCCAATAATGGCGTTCAGGGGAGTACGCATCTCGTGGCTGACCACGGAGATGAAGCGGCGTTTAGCTTGGTTGGCGGCTTCGGCGCGATCGATGGCGTCGAACATGCGCCTTACGAGCGTCAGCACGTACAGGCTCAAGGCGACGAATCCGACCATCATGCCGACGCCGACGTTGAGACGCGCCTGCCAGTACTCGCTCACGTTCAGCGCCGCCGCGAATCCAAGCATGCTCAGAACCAGCGATATCAGGAGGTAACGCGCGCCGTAGCGAAAGCCGTTGCCGTAGGTGACCCAGAGGTAGACGAGGAAGAGCGGAATGCCCAGCTCTTGGAAATACGCAATGCACCAGCTGAGGGTGGCGGTATCGAGGACTGTGCCGACGACGCGACGCGCCGGCGATGCGCGCGGAGACGCGAGAATTGCGCCGAAAATGACCGTCGAGGCAACCAGGAAGCTGATCCATACCAGGATATGCCGCTCGGGCAGGCCCTCGGCGTGCCGATCAAGGATCTCGGGCAGTAGGTAAAGGCCGAGCAACGCACCGATCGCCACGCGCACGATTGCCTGCTCGTGCTCCGTGTCCGGCCGCGCCGCAAGCCGCGCGCGCACCCAACGCCACCAGACCGAGCCCGGAAGCTTCATGCCTGTTTCGCCTCCGGGTCGCGCAGCTCTTCCTGGATTCGCGCCACCGCATCGCGCACGCTGGAAAACGCGGCCACCAGCTGCGGATCGAAATGCTTGCCGCGCTGCGCGCCGAGGAAGTCGAAGGCCTGCTCGTTCGCCCACGCTTTCTTGTACGGCCGGATCGAGGTCAGTGCGTCGTAGACGTCGGCGACCGCCACGATGCGCGCGCAAAGCGCGATGTGATCGCCGACCAGGCCGTTGGGGTAGCCGGTGCCGTCGTACTTCTCGTGATGGCCGAGCGCGATGAGCGAGCCCATGCGTACGTATTTCGAGGCGCTGCCTTTCAGGATCTCGTGGCCGATGAGCGGGTGGCGGCGCATGATCTTGGCCTCCGACTCGTCCAGCCGGCCCGACTTGAGCAGAATCTGGTCGGGAATGCCGATCTTGCCGATGTCGTGCAGCGGCGCGGCGAGCTCGACCGATTCCGCCTCGTCGCGCTCCAGGCCAATGGTGTCGGCGATGAGGCGCGAGTAGCGCGCCATACGCACCAGGTGATAGCCGGTCTCCTCGTCGCGAAATTCGCCGGCGCGCGCCAGGCGCATCAGCGTTTCCTTCTCGCGATTGCGCACCTCGCGCGTCGCGTCGTCTACCATGCCCTCGAGCAGGCGCCGCCGGTCCTCTAGCGCCAGGTGCTGCCGACGCAGGGTCAGCAGGTTCCGGCAGCGCGCCATGCACTCGCGCGCGTCCACCGGCTTGATGAGGAAATCGGTGACGCCGGCGTCAAGCGCGTCGTAGCGCACCTTGCGGTCGTCGTGCGCCGTCACCATCATGATCGGCACGTGCTCGTAGCCGGGCAGCGCCCGCAACCGCGTGGCGAGCTCGATGCCGTTCATGTCTGGCATCATATAGTCGATCAGCACCAGGTCGGCGACATGCCGCGTCGCCCATACCACCGCGTCCACCGGACGTCCAAATGCCTCAACCGCGACCCGCTCGTCGAGCGAGCGCACCACCTGCTCTAGGATGGCGCGACCGGTCGACTGGTCATCGACGATCATGGCCGTGTTGCGGGCCGCCGGCATCACGAGGACCTGCGCCTTCGCCATGCATTCCCTCTGCGAAAAGGTGCTGGCTAGACTACCCCGCGGCCACGCCGATGTCCAGCTAAGCGGCTGACGGGAAAGCAAGAAAACGTGATGCCTTGCCGCCGTGGCCGGGGGCGGCTGGTGCCGGAAGAGAGACTCGAACTCTCATGGTGTCGCCACCGGCGGATTTTGAGTCCGCTGCGTCTACCGGTTCCGCCATTCCGGCGCGGAGGGACCGGATTATAGAACCCTATAATGCCGCGCCATGCGCATCTCGGAGTTCGACTATGCGCTGCCCGCCGAGCGGATCGCGCAGCGCCCCACTCCCGAGCGCACCGCGAGCCGCCTGCTGCATCTCGACGCGGCAAGCGGACAGCTGCAGGATCTGGCGTTCGCCGACCTGCCCGGGCTGGTGGACGCGCGCGATACGCTGGTGCTGAACGACACGCGGGTCATCAAGGCGCGCCTGGCCGGCAGGAAAGCGAGCGGCGGGCGCATCGAGTTGTTCGTCGAGCGCATCACGGGCGCACGCGAGGCGCTGGCGCTGATCCGCTCCAGCCACCCACCGCGCGCCGGCAACGAGCTTGTCGTGGGAGATGGCGCGCGCGTGCGGGTCCTCGGCCGCGTGGGCGACCTCTACCGCGTGCGCTTCTCCGAGGACCTGCTCGCCGTGCTCGAGCGCTGTGGCGCGGTGCCCCTGCCTCCCTACATCCGGCACGCGCCGGACGCTGCCGATGCCGAGCGCTACCAGACAGTGTACGCGGAGCGGCCCGGCGCGGTGGCCGCACCTACCGCGGGACTGCACTTCGATCGCGAGCTGCTGCAGCGGCTCGAGGCGCGCGGCGCGCGCTTCGCGAATGTCACACTGCACGTGGGCGCCGGGACCTTCCAGCCGGTTCGCACCGACAATATCGAGGCGCACCGCATGCACAAGGAGCGTTACGAAGTTCCTCGCGCGACCATGGACGCGGTTGCCGGGCGGCGCGTGCTGGCGGTCGGCACGACGACGCTGCGCGCCTTGGAGAGCGCGGCGCTCAGCGGCGCCACGGCGGGGGAGACCGACCTTTTCATCTACCCGGGATTCCGCTTCCGCGCCGTGCAGCGATTGCTGACCAATTTCCATCTGCCGCGCTCGAGCCTCTTGATGCTGGTGGCGGCGTTCGCCGGGCTGGAAAACATCCGCCGCGCCTATGCGCACGCCATCGCCCGGCGATACCGCTTTTTTTCCTACGGCGATGCCATGCTCATCGAGCGGGCGCCATGAAATTCACTCTCAGCCATCGCGACGGCAATGCGCGCCGCGGATTGCTGCAGCTCGCGCACGGAGCCGTGGAGACGCCCGCCTTCATGCCGGTGGGCACCTATGGCACCGTGAAGGCGATGTCGCCGGCGGAGCTGCGCGAGGTCGGCGCGCAGATCGTGCTCGGCAACACGTTCCACTTGTGGCTGCGGCCGGGAACCGAGGTCATCGCGAAGCATGGCGGCCTGCACCGCTTCATGGGCTGGGACGGCCCCGTCCTCACCGACTCCGGCGGCTTCCAGGTTTTCAGCCTCGGCGCACTGCGCAAGATTACCGAGGAAGGCGTCAAATTCGCCTCCCCCGTCAATGGCGACCGGCTGCTGCTCACGCCCGAAGAATCCATGCGCGTGCAGCGCGCGCTCGATGCCGACATCGCCATGGTGTTCGACGATTGCACGCCGCATCCGGCAACGCATAAGCAGGCCGAGAAATCGATGCGTCTCAGCCTGCGCTGGGCCGAGCGCTCGAAGGCGGCGTTCCAAGGCTCGCCGAACGCGCTGTTCGGCATCGTGCAGGGCAGCGTCTACGAGGATCTGAGGGAGGAGTCGCTCGCGGGCCTGACGGGCATCGGCTTCGACGGCTATGCCATTGGCGGCCTGGCGGTCGGCGAGCCAATGGACGAGCGCGAGCGCATCCTCGCGCATACCGCGCCGCGGCTGCCCGCGGACCGGCCACGCTACCTGATGGGCATGGGCACGCCCGAGGATCTGATCGGGGCGGTCGCGGCCGGCTTGGACATGTTCGACTGCGTGCTGCCGACCCGCAACGCGCGCAACGGCTGGCTGTACACGCGCCGCGGCGACGTCAAGATCCGCAACGCGCGCTGGCGCGACGACGTGCGCCCGCTCGACGAAACCTGCGCCTGCTACGCCTGCCGGAATTTCACGCGCGCCTACCTGCATCACCTGCAGAAAGCGAACGAAATCCTCGGCGCGCGCCTCAACACCCTGCACAACCTGCACTACTACCAGTCGCTGATGCGCGAGTTGCGCGCGGCCATCGAAGGCGGGCGCCTCGCGCCGACCGCCGCGCGCCTTCTGCAAGAGCGTAGGCTGCTGCTATAATTCGCGCCCTTTCCCAGTGAGTCCGCAGCGATGATTTCCAATGCATACGCACAGGCCGCCAGCAGCGGCGACGCAGGGTTGATCGGCTTTCTGCCCATCGTTTTGATGTTCGTGCTGCTGTACTTCCTCATGATCAGGCCGCAGATGAAGCGCGCCAAGGAACAAAAGCAGATGATCGAGGCGCTGCAGAAGGGCGACGAGGTGATTGCCGCCGGCGGCGTGGTGGGCCGCATCAGCAGGATGGGCGACGCCTATCTGACCCTCGAGATCGCGCCCAATACCGAGATCAGCGTGCAACGCGCGGCAGTGCAGACCCTGCTGCCCAAAGGCACGATGAAGACCCTCCAGTAATCCCGCAGTGAACCGCTTTCCGGTCTGGAAGTACGCGTTGGTCGCGCTGTGCGTGGCCGTGGCGTTCTTCTACACGCTGCCGAATTTCTTCGGCGAGTCGCCCGCGGTCCAAATCTCGAGTCTAAGAACCGCCGTGCACGTGGACCCGGCGCTGCTGCAGCGCGTGGAAGGCGCCCTGGCGCAGGCCGGCATCCCCTATACCGGGTCCTTGCTCGAGGTCGGCAGCGTGCGCGTGCGTTTCGCTGACACCGACACGCAGTTGAAGGCAAAGGACGCCATCGACCGCGCGCTCAATACCGATGCCCGGAATCCGGGCTACGTGGTGGCGCTGAACCTGCTGCCGTCCTCGCCGCGCTGGCTGACGGCGCTCGGCGCCCTGCCCATGTACCTCGGGCTCGACCTGCGCGGCGGCGTGCACTTCTTGCTGCAGGTGGACATGCCGGCGGCGCTTACCAATCGCCTGGACAGCCTGACCGGCGACATCCGCACGCTGCTGCGCGATCGTGGAATCCGCCACGGCGGCGTCACGCGCGAGGGGCAGACCCTGCGCGTGCGCTTCCGCGACACGGCGGCCCGCGAAAGGGCGCGCGATGTCCTCGCCGTCGGCATCGCCGACCTGACGCTCACCGAGCGCGACGAGGGACCGGACTTCCTGCTCGTTGCCACGCTCAAGCCCACGGCCGCCAAGCGCACGCAGGAGTACGCACTGAAGCAGAACATCACCACCCTGCACAACCGCATCAACGAGCTCGGCGTGGCCGAGCCCGTCATCCAGCAGCAGGGCGCGAACCGCATCGTCGTGCAGCTGCCGGGCGTGCAGGACACAGCCAAGGCGAAGGACATTCTCGGGCGCACCGCCACCCTCGAGATCCGCATGATCGACGAGGAGAAGATGACCCCCGAGCTGCTCGCGGCGGCGGCGCGCGGCGACGTGCCCTTCGGCACCGAGTTCTACGTCGAAAGGAACGGCGCGCCGCTGCTGGTGAAGAAGCAGGTCGTGCTCACCGGCGAGCGCCTGACGGACGCCCAGCCGGGCTTCGACAACCAGACCCAGGAGCCGGCCGTGCATCTGACGCTCGACGGCCCCGGCGCGCGCATCTTCAAGGAAGTGACGCGCGAGAACGTCGGCAAGCGCATGGCGATCCTGCTGTTTGAGCGCGGCAAGGGCGAGGTGGTGACGGCGCCGGTGATCCGCACCGAGATCGGTGGCGGCCGCGTGCAGATTTCGGGGCGTATGAGCTCGGTGGAGGCGAACGACATCGCGCTGCTGCTGCGTGCCGGCTCGCTCGCCGCGCCCATGGAAATCATCGAGGAGCGCACCGTCGGCCCGAGCCTCGGCCGCGAGAACATCGAGAAGGGTTTCGACGCCACGCGCTGGGGCTTTCTCGCCATCGTCGTCTTCATGTCGGTGTACTACGTGGCGTTCGGCGTGATTTCCTCGGCGGCGCTCGCCGTCAACCTGCTTTTCCTGGTGGCCCTGCTGTCGCTGCTGCAGGCGACGCTCACCCTGCCGGGCATCGCCGCCATCGCGCTTACGCTGGGCATGGCGATCGACGCCAACGTGCTGATCAACGAGCGAATCCGCGAGGAAATCCGCGGCGGCGCGACGCCGCAGGCGGCCATCGCCGCCGGCTACGAGCGCGCCTGGGGCACGATTCTCGACTCCAACATCACCACGCTCATCGCCGGGTTGTCGCTGCTGATCTTCGGCTCGGGACCGGTGCGCGGCTTCGCCGTAGTGCACGTGCTGGGGATCCTCACCTCGATCTTCTCCTCGGTGGTGGTATCCCGCGCCGTCGTCAACCTGGTCTACGGGCACCGGCGCAAGGTGCAGCGGCTGATGATCGGCGACACGGCGTGGAAGTGAGCTGACGCATGGAGTTCTTCAAGATCCGGCGCACCATTCCGTTCATGCGGTATGCGCTCGTCTTCAACGTCATTTCCCTGGTCACGTTCCTGCTCGCGGTGTTCTTCCTCGCCACACGCGGCCTGAATTTCTCCATCGAGTTCACCGGCGGCACGCTGCTCGAGGTGAGCTACCAGCAGTCCGCCGACGTGGAAGGCGTGCGCCAGTCGCTCGAGAAGGCGGGCTACAAAGCCGAGGTGCAGAACTTCGGCTCATCGCGCGACGTGCTGATCCGCATGCACGTCGACAAGAGCCAGTCGAATGCCGACCTGTCGCAGAAGGTGCTCAACTTGCTGCGCACCAGCGATGGCGCGGTGGAGCTGCGGCGCGTGGAGTACGTCGGGCCGCAGGTGGGCGAGGAACTCGCCGAATACGGCGCCCTCGCCCTGCTGGTCACCGCGGTGGGCATCGTGCTCTACCTGTGGATGCGCTTCGAGTGGCGCTTTGGACTGTCGGCGATCATCGCCAACCTGCACGACGTGGTGATCATCCTCGGCTCTTTTGCATTCTTTCAGTGGGAATTCTCCCTACCGGTGCTGGCCGCAGTGCTGGCGGTGCTCGGCTATTCGGTGAACGAATCGGTGGTGGTCTTCGACCGTGTGCGGGAGATGCTCCGCAAGCTGCGCAAGGCAAGCATCCCGGAAGTGATCGACACCGCCATTACCGGCACCATCTCGCGCACCATCATCACCCACGGCAGCACGCAGGTGATGGTGACAACGATGCTCATCTTCGGTGGTCCGGCGCTGCACTACTTCGCGCTCGCGCTCACCATCGGCATCCTCTTCGGCATCTACTCCTCGGTGCTCGTCGCCAGCCCGCTGCTCATGTGGCTGGGCGTGGACCGCACGCAGTTCGTGAAGCCGGTGAAGAAGGCCGGCAAGGACGAACACGAAGGCGCCGTCGTCTGAGAATCGGGCCCGGCGCCCGGCTTTTCCTACCGAATTTCCCTGGCGTACGGCTTGCCGAGCATCCACGCGGCGATCGCGGCCACCGTTTCGGCTTCCTTGCCGAAATAGCCGTGCGGCGACAGCGGATCGCAGGGTCCGGTTTCAGGCGGCTTGCCGCCCGACACGGACACCAGCGGATACTTCGCGCCCAGCCGCTCCGCTTCGTAGTACGGCGTCGCGATACACGCATCTGCGCGGTGGTGCACGAACAGCACCGGGATGCCGACGCTTGAGAAATCAAAGACGGCGAGCACCGGCGAGTTTCGGTCGCGGAAGAGCGAGGAAGACAGCACCACGCCCGCGAGCTCGTTGCCAAGGGCCTTCGCCTGATACGCCCCCGAGATCGTGCTGCGGCTGGTGGTGACGAGAAACACAGGCAGGCCCGGGAACCGCTTCTTGACCTCGGCGACCACGGCGCGCAAGTCGGCCGCATGCTCGCGCCTCTCGCGGAACGCATCCGACATGCCAGGGCCCGCCTGCTGGTCGGTCGGATTGTCCAGGAAGACGGGCTGGATGCCTTGTGCGATGAACTCGCGCCGCGCGCGCGGCAGGAAGTTCTGCGCGCCGAAGCGCACCTGGCCACCCTCCTCGCGCAGGCGGATGTTGCCGCCGCCGCCAATCAGCATCAGCGCCACGGCCTTTGGCTCGATCGCGCCCATGCCGGCAATGAAGAACGACAGCGCCACCCCGGGGCGCGTCTGCAGCGTCACGATTTCGCGCGCCGGCGCCGGCAGCGCCGCCAGCAGCAATGCGGCGAGCAGGACTCTCACACGCGCTTGGCGAGCGCCGGCGCGAGGCCGACGTAGCTTGCCGGGGTGAGCGCCAGCAGGCGCTTCTTGGCCTCCGCGGGAATCGGCAAGGTGCGTACGAACGCCGCGAGCTGACGTCGGTCGAGCCGTTTTCCGCGCGTCAGCGCCTTCAGCTTCTCGTAGGCGTCGGGCACGCCGTGCTTGCGCATCACTTGCTGAATCGGTTCCGCGAGCACTTCCCAGTTTGCTTCCAGATCCTCGGCCATGCGGCCGGCATCCGCCTCGAGCTTGCCGAGGCCGCGCAGGCACGCGCCATAGGCGAGCAGCGTATGGCCGAGGGCCACGCCGGCATTGCGCAGCGCCGTGGAATCCGAGAGGTCGCGCTGCCAGCGCGATACCGGCAGCTTGTCGGCGAGGTGGCGCAGCAGCGCGTTCGCCACGCCGATGTTGCCTTCCGAATTCTCGAAGTCGATCGGATTGACCTTGTGCGGCATGGTGGACGAACCGACTTCACCTTTGTTCGGCTTCTGGCGGAAGTAGCCAAGCGAGATGTAGCCCCAGAGGTCGCGGTTGAGGTCAAGCAGCACCGAATTGGCGCGCGCGTACGCGTCGAACAGTGCCGCGTACGAATCGTGCGGCTCGATCTGCGTGGTGTAGGCGTTGAAGCCGAGGCCCAGGCGTTCGACGAAGCGCCGGCAGAACGCCTCCCACGGGAATCCCGGGTACGCGGCGGCGTGCGCGTTGTAGTTGCCCACGGCACCGTTCATCTTCCCGAGCAGCGCTACGCGCTCGAGGGCTGCGCGCGCGCGTACCAGGCGATGCGCGAAATTGGCCATCTCTTTGCCAAGCGTCGAAGGCGAAGCCGGCTGGCCGTGGGTGCGCGAGAGCATCGGCCGCGCCGCGTGGCGCCGCGCGAGCGCGCGCAGCGCCACCACCAGCTGGTCGAGCCGCGGCAGCAGCACGCGGTCGCGCGATTGCGCCAGCATCAGGGCGTAAGCGAGATTGTTGATGTCTTCCGAAGTGCAGGCGAAGTGGATGAACTCGAGGGAGCGCTGCACTTCGGCATTCTTCGCCAGCCGGCCCTTCAGCCAGTACTCGATCGCCTTGACGTCGTGGTTGGTCTCGGCCTCGATGTTCTTGATGTGCATGGCGTCCTTCTCGCTGAAACCGGCGACCAGCCGGTCCAGCGCGAGGCGCGTGGTGCGGGAGAAGGGCTTGAGCTCGCGGATGCGCCGCTCGGCGGCCAGCGCCTTGAGCCATTCGAGCTCGATGAGGACGCGGTGGCGGATGAGGGCCGCCTCGCTGAAATAGGGCCGCAGCGGGTCGGCGGACCTTTCGTACCGTCCGTCGAGCGGCGACAGCGCGGCGAGCGGGGAAGGCATGGCGCTTATTATAGATGGGCATGCTGCGTACCCTGATCAAGGAGGCGCGAACCTGCCGGGTCTGCGCGCCGCACCTGCCGCTCGGGCCGCGCCCGGTCTTCCTGGTCGGCGCGGGGGCGCGGCTGCTCATTGTCGGGCAGGCGCCCGGCCGGCGCGTGCACGAAACCGGCATCCCCTGGAACGACCCCTCGGGCGAGCAGCTGCGCGACTGGCTGCGCATGGGCCGCGCGCAGTTCTATGACGCGTCGCGCATCGCCATCGTGCCCGCCGGCCTGTGCTATCCCGGCAGCGGCAAACGCGGCGACCTGCCGCCGCGTGCTGAGTGCGCGCCCTTGTGGCAGCCGCGCTTCAGGGCTGCGCTCCCCGGCATCCGCCTGACGCTGCTGGTGGGCATGCATGCCCAGGCGTATCACCTCGGTGCGCGGCGAAAGCGGACGCTCGCGCAGACCGTGCGCGCGTACCGGGAATACCTGCCGGAATTCTTCCCGCTGCCGCATCCCAGCCCGCGCAATCGCCTGTGGATGCGAAACAATCCCTGGTTCGTCAAAGAAATCGTGCCGGCGCTGCGCCGGCATCTGCGGACGCTATAATTCGCGCCCGCCATGAAGCTGCTCTCCGCACCCGCCAGCCCCTTTGCGCGCAAAGTGAGGATCGTGCTCGCCGAAAAGCGTATCGACTGCGACATCGAGACGGTTGACGTGCAGCCGCAGGAAAACCCGGTCAACGCCCATAATCCGCTCGGCAAGATCCCGACGCTGGTCCTGGACGACGGCACGGCGATCTACGATTCGCGCGTCATCGTCGAGTTCCTCGACAACATGACGGCGAACAACCGCCTGATTCCCAAGGACAACCGCGAGCGCATCGCGGTGCGCCGCTGGGAGGCGCTCGCCGACGGCGTGCTGGACGCCGGACTGCTCATTCGCTACGAGTCGCTGCGGCCGGCGGGCGAGCAGAGCGCCGCCTGGATCGCCAAGCAGACCTCGCGCGTGCGGCGCGGCCTGGCGCAGCTGCAGTCCGACCTTGGCGCGCAGCCGTGGTGCCAGGGCGAGCGCTACACGCTCGCCGACGTCGCGCTCGGCTGCTGCCTGGGATGGATCGGCTTCAGGAAACCCGCCGGCATCGACTGGCGCGCCGGCTACGAGGACCTGGCCAAGCATTACGACAAGCTGATGGAACGGCCGGCGTTCGCCGACACGGTGCCGGCTGCGTAAAGTAAAGGGGGACAGACCTCATTTTTCTCATTTGCGAATCAGGTGCAAATGAGAAAAATGAGGTCTGTCCCCAATTAGGCGATTACCGCCCCGCCGAGGCACACCTCGCCGTCGTAGAGCACAACTGACTGGCCGGGCGTGACTGCCCGCTGCGGCTGTGGAAATTCCACCGCCAACTCCCCTCCCGCAATGCTGGCCACCGTGCACGCGGCGTCTGCCTGGCGGTAGCGGGTCTTCGCACCGTGCAACGAACCTCGCGCCGGCGGCTCCAGCACCCAGCTCGCGTCCAGTCCCCGCAGCGACGAGCGCATGAGCAGCGGGTGGTCGTGCCCCTGCACCACGACCAGCTCGTTGGTATCGATGCGCTTTTCCGCCACGTACCACGGCTCCCCGGCTCCGCCCAGGCCGATGCCCTTGCGCTGGCCGATGGTGTAAAAGGCGAGCCCGATGTGCTCGCCAACGCGCCTGCCCTGCGCGGTGACCATCGGGCCCGGGGTCTTCGGCAGGTAGCGGTTGAGAAACTCGCGGAACGGCCGCTCGCCGATGAAGCAGATGCCGGTGGAATCCTTCTTGGCGTGGTTGGGCAATCCGGCCTCGGCCGCGAGCCGCCGCACCTCGGACTTCTTCAGGCCGCCGACCGGGAAAAGGACGCGCGCGAGCTGCTCTTGCGTCAGGCGGTGCAGGAAATAGCTCTGGTCCTTGGCGCCGTCCGCACCCCGCAATAGTTCCATTCTCCCGTCCCGCTCGCGCAATCGCGCGTAATGGCCGGTGGCGATGCGGCCGGCGCCCATTCGTAACGCGTGGTCGAGGAACGCGCGAAATTTGATCTCGGCATTGCACAGCACATCGGGATTCGGCGTGCGGCCCGCCGCGTACTCGGCGAGGAAACTGGCGAAAACCCGTTCGCGGTACTCGTCGGCAAAATTCACCGCTTCCAGCTCCACGCCGATGACATCCGCGGCGGCGGCAGCGTCGATCAGGTCCTGGCGCGTCGAGCAGTACTCGTCGTCGTCATCGTCCTCCCAGTTCTTCATGAACAGGCCGACGACATCGTAGCCGGCGCGCTTGAGCAGCAGCGCCGCCACCGACGAGTCCACGCCGCCGGACAAGCCGACCACGACCTTTTCACGCATAGGGTTTGGACAGCACTTCGAGCGGGAAGCTCCGCCCCGCGAGGTAGTCGTCCACGCACTGCTGCACCAGTGGCGAGCGGTGCTCGGGGCGCCGCGCCCTGAGCTCGGTGGGAGTCAGCCAGGCAAGTGCGATGATCTCCTTGTCGAGCGCCCGCCCCTCCTCGACGCCCTCCACGCGGCCGTGGAACGCAAAGCGCAGGAAGGTGACATCCTCCTCCTTGTCGTAGCGCCAGCGGTAGATGCCGACGAGGCCCGTGGGCACGAAACGAAGCGCGGTCTCCTCCAGAACCTCGCGCGTCACCGCCTGCGCGAGCGATTCGCCGGGATCCAGGTGGCCGGCGGGCTGGTTGAGCACGCGCCGCCTGTTCGCCTCCTCCTCGACGAACAGGAAGCGCCCGTCGCGCTCGATCACCGCGGCGACGGTGACGCTCGGCCGCCACCGGCTCATGCAGCCTTGCGGGTGTTCTTCGCGATGAATTCGGCCATGCGCGCCACGCCCTGCTCGATCGCCTGCTTCGATGCGGCGTAGGAAAAGCGCAGGTGCTGCCCTTCGCCGGGGACGCGCGTGCCGAAGTGGATGTCGGCCAGAACCGCGACGCCGGCTTCGTTCAGCAGGCGCTTTCTGAACTCTTCCGAGTCGGCGACGCCGATCTGCTTGCAGGCCTCGGTCACGTTCGGCCAAACGTAAAACGCCCCGCCGGGATTGCGGCAGGTGACGCCCGGCACGCCATTCAGCAGCCCGACGATGAGGTCGCGCCGCTCCAGGAAACTCGCACGCATGCGCGCCGCGGCGTCCTGCGGTCCGGTGATCGCTTCCAGCGCTGCCCACTGCGAGATCTGCGAGGCGCAGGACTCGGTGTTGGTGATCCAACGCGTGAAAACGGGCGCAAGCGCGGGATTGGAGGTGAAGCCGATCCGCCAGCCGGTCATGGCCCAGGTCTTGGAGGCGCCGTCGGAGATGATCGTGCGCTCGTACATTCCGGGGAGCTGGGCGATGGAAAAGAACTCGGCGGCGTAGGAGAGTCGCGAGTAGATTTCGTCGGCGTACACCCACACCTGTGGATGCTTCCTCAGGATTGCGGCGATCGCCTCCAGGTCCCGGCGCGACAGCGTGCCGCCGGTGGGATTGTGCGGGGTGTTGAGGATGAGCAGCTTGGTCGTCGGCGTGATGAGGCGCTCCAGCTCCGCCGGATCGAAGGCGAAATCGCGCGCCTCGTGCAGGTGGATCGGCACCGGCTGCGCGCCGTTGGCGAGAATCTGCGACTCGTAGATCGGGAAGCCGGGATTGGGGTAGATCACTTCGTCGCCCGCGCCGTAATCGGTGGTCGAGAGGATGGCGTAGGCGATGAAGGGTTTGGCGCCGGCTCCCACCACGACGTCCTCGGGGCGGATCGGCAGGCCGCCGCGCATGCCCGCCATGTACTTCGCAGCCGCGGCTCGCAGCTCGTCGATGCCCGCGGAGGGCGTGTAGCCGTGCTTGCCGCCCTTGATGGCCCTGATCGCGGCCTCCTGCACGTTTTCGGGCGCCGGGAAATCCGGCTGGCCGATGCAGAAGCTGATGATGTCCTTGCCCTGGCGGGCGAGCGCGTTCACCTCGGCGAGGACGACGAAGGCGTTCTCGGTGCCGAGGTTGCGGGCGCGGCGGCTGATGTCGGGCATGCGTTCCCCCTGGACCACGCATTTTACAGTGCTACGATTCCCGACCATGCTCGTCAACTGCGTCGCCTACCAGGACGGCCGCAAGCTCGCCGAGATCCCGAAGCGCGAGATCCGCGCCTACCTCGGACGGCCGGACTGCTTCGTCTGGGTGGCGCTCAGGGACCCCGACGCGGCGGACCTCGCGGAAATGCAGGACGAGTTCGACCTGCACGAGCTGGCTGTGGAAGACGCGCGTCACGGCAACCAGCGCCCCAAAATCGAGGAATACGGCGATTCGCTGTTTGTCGTGTTACAGACCGTCGAAGTAGCGGGCGAGGAACTGAAGGTCGGCGAGATGGACGTGTTCGTCGGCCGCAATTACGTGCTGTCGGCGCGGCAGAAGACCGAGCGCGGCTTCCAGGACGTGCGCACGCGCTGCGAGCGCGAGCCGGAGCTGCTGCGCCACGGCTCGGGCTACGTGCTCTATGCGCTCATGGATGCCGTGGTCGACCGCTATTTCCCGGTGCTCGACGCGGTCGAGACCGAGCTCGAGGCGCTCGAGGAGCAGATCTTCACTGGCAAGGCGCCGCGCGAGAACATCGAGGCGCTGTACTACGTCAAGCAGAAGCTGATGACCCTCAAGCACGCCGCCGGACCGCTGCTCGACGCCTCCAGCCGCCTGTACGGGGGGCGCGTGCCGCACGCCTGCGCGGGGCTCGGCGATTACTTTCGCGACGTGTATGACCACCTGTTCCGGCTCAACCAGTCGCTCGACACCCTGCGCGACACCGTGACCACCGCGATCCAGGTGAACCTGGCGATGATCACCATCGGCGAAAGCGAGGTCACGAAGCGCCTTGCGGCGTACGCCGCGCTGGTGGCCGTGCCGACGATGATTGCCGGCATCTATGGCATGAATTTCAAGCTGATGCCCGAGTTGCAATGGGCCTTCGGTTATCCGCTCACCGTGGCGGTGATGGCGGCCCTCGACGTGTACCTGTTCTACCGCTTCCGCAAGGCGGGCTGGCTCTGACCTAGCGCGCCCCGGGCAGCGCGCCCTTCAGGTTGCGCACCATGCGCGCCATGTTGCCGCCCTTCATCATCTTCATCATCTTCTGCATTTGCTCGAACTGGCCGAGCAGGCGGTTCACCTCCTGCACCGGCACGCCGGCGCCGGCGGCGATGCGGCGCTTGCGCGAAGCCTTGATCAGCTCGGGGTGCGTGCGCTCCTGCGGCGTCATGGCATTGATGACGCCCGTGATGCGCCGCAGCTGGCGGTCGTCCTGGAGCTGCGCCGGATTGACCTGTCCGGCGAGCTGCGCCGGCAGCTTGTCCAGCATCGCGGCGAGGCCGCCCATCTTCTGCATCTGCGCGATCTGCTGCTTGTAATCCTCGAGATCGAAGCCCTTGCCCTTCCTGATCTTGTCGGCGACGCGCTTCGCGTCCTCGAGGTCGACCTGCTTGTGCGCATCTTCGACCAGCGACAGGATGTCGCCCATGCCGAGCACGCGCGCGGCCATGCGCTCGGGGTGGAACGGTTCCAGTGCATCAAGCTTTTCCCCCGTGCCGGCGAACTTGATCGGTTTGCCGGTAACCTGGCGCACCGAGAGCGCCGCGCCGCCGCGCGCGTCGCCGTCCAGCTTGGTGAGGATGACGCCCGTGAGCGGCAGCCGCTCGCCGAAGGCGCGCGCCACGTTGACCGCGTCCTGGCCCTGCATGGCATCCACCACGAACAGCGTCTCCACCGGCCTGAGCGCCGCGTGCAGCGCTGCGATCTCCTGCATCATCGCCTCGTCGATCGCCAGGCGGCCCGCGGTGTCGACAACGAGCACGTCGTAATAGCGCGTCTTCGCGTGCTCGAGCGCCCGCAGCGCGATGCCCTGCGGCGCCTCGCCCGCGGCCGAAGGGAACACGTCCACGCCCGCCTGCGCGGCCACGGCGGCGAGTTGCTCGATCGCCGCCGGCCGGTATACGTCGCAGGAGACCAGCAGGACCTTCTTCTTTTGCGCCTGCAGCAGCCGGGCGAGCTTGCCCGTCGTGGTGGTCTTTCCCGAACCCTGCAGGCCCGCCATCAGGATCACTGCCGGCGGCTGCGCTGCGAGATCGAGTGCGGCATTCGCGTCGCCCATGACACGCGTCAGCTCGCGGTGCACCACGCCGATCAGCGCCTGGCCCGGCGACAGACTGCCCACCACTGCCTCGCCGAGCGCCTTTTCCCTGACTGCCGCGACGAAATCGCGTACGACCGGCAGCGCCACGTCGGCTTCCAACAGCGCCACGCGCACTTCGCGCAGCGCGTCCTGGACGTTGGCTTCGGTGAGGCGCGCCTCGCCGCGGAGGGTCTTTACGATGCGCGCCAGGCGCGCGGTCAGATTGTCGAGCACGGGTGATAAACTGAAGAGGTGCCCGACATTGTAATTCACGCGGTCACCGCGGCTGCCGCGGCTGCCTACGCGGGGCTGGCGTGGCACTTCTGGCGCACGCGCTGGCGCGCGCTGCCCCAGGGCACGGTGGCGGCACAAGGCCCGCGTCCGTGGGAGCGTGCCGCCCTGCTCGTGCCGCTCGCGCTGCATGCCGTGCTCCTCTATTCGGAGCTGATTGCGCCACGGGAACTCCATTTCGGCTTCGCGCAAGCGCTTTCCACCATGTTCTGGATGGCGGTGCTGTTCTACTGGTTCGAGAGCCTGTTCTACAACCTGGACGGCATGCAGCCGCCGGCGCTCGCGCTCGCGGCGCTCGCGGTGCCGCTGCCGGCGCTGTTCCCGGGGCGCACCAGCGGCGCGCTCGCCGCGTCGTTCGAGTTCAAGTTGCACCTCGTCATGGCCATGCTCGCCTACAGCCTGTTCACCATCGCCATATTGCACGCGCTGCTGATGGCGCTGCTCGAGCGGCGCCTGCACGGTAGCGCGGCGGCACGCGCCGGGCTGCCCGCCGAGGGTGCGGCCGTGCTCTCGGGCCCGCTGGGCGCGCTGCCGCCGCTGCTCACGCTCGAGCGACTGCTGTTTCGCATGATCGCGGCTGCGTTCGTGCTGCTCACGCTGACGCTGGCGAGCGGCATCGTCTTTTCCGAGTCGCTGTTCGGCCGCGCGCTGCGCTTCGACCACAAGACGCTGTTCGCCGTGCTGTCCTGGGCGACGTTCGCGGTCCTGCTCGGCGGGCGCTATCTCTACGGCTGGCGCGGGCGCGTGGCGCTGCGCTGGACGCTGAGCGGGTTCGTGATGCTGCTGCTCGCTTACGTCGGCAGCCGCTTCGTGCTGGAAGTGCTGCTGGGACGCATGTAGTGCTCGGCGTTTCTCTCTCCTGGCAGATCGCCGGATTGCTCGTGCTGCTCGCGATCTCCGGTTTCTTTTCGATCGCGGAGACCAGCATGATGGCGGTCAACCGCTATCGGCTCAGGCATCTCGTGTCGCAGGGCCACCGCGGTGCGATAAAGGCCGAAGCGCTCTTGAAACGCACCGACCGGGTGCTCGGCGCGATTCTGATGAGCAATACCCTGGTCAACGCAGCAGCCACCACGCTGGTGACCGTGATCGCGATCCAGCTATTCGGCGACAGCGAGTTGATCCTCGGCGCCAGTACCATCGTTATCACGATGCTGATTCTCGTGTTCGCGGAAATCACGCCCAAGGTGATCGGCGCGACCTACCCGGAGCGTATCGCGCTGCCGCTCTCCCACATTCTCGGTCCGGTGCAGATCCTGGTGCAGCCGGGTGTGTGGTTCGTCAACCTGTTCGTGCGGCCGCTGCTGTTCGTCGCCGGCATCCGTTCGGGCGAGACCACGGAGATCGAGAAATTGTCGCCGGAGGAGATTCGCACGTTGGTGCTGGAATCCTCCAGCTTCATGCCGAAAAAGCACATCTCGATCCTGCTAAACCTGTTCGACCTGGGCAGTGTCACCGTTCAGGACATCATGCTGCCGCGTGCGCGCATCGAATCGGTGACCCTGGACGAGGACTTGCAAGCCGTGGCGCGCCACCTGGCCACCAGCTACCACATGCGCCTGCCCGTGTTCCGCGACTCGCGGGGAGATGTCGTGGGCATCCTGCATCTGCGCAAGGTGCTTGCGCCGTTGCTGGCCGGAACGCTCAACAAGGCGGAGATCGAAGCGCTGCTCACCGCACCCTACTTCGTGCCGGCATCGACGCCGGTACTTGCGCAGCTGCAGTACTTCCAGGAAAACCGCGAGCGCATCGCCCTCGTGGTCGACGAGTACGGCGAGCTCATGGGTCTGGTGACCCTGGAAGACATCATCGAGGAGATCATCGGCAAATTCACCACCTCGGTGCCGGCGGCTGCGCACACCCTCGCCTGGGGCGAGGATGGCAGTGCCACCGTCGATGGCGCCACGCCGGTGCGCGAGGTGAACCGCGCGCTCGGCCTGGAGCTCCCTACCGAGGGACCGAAGACGCTGAACGGCCTGATCCTCGAGCACCTGCGCGACATCCCCGAGGCCGACGTTTCGATCAAGATCGGCGAGGTGCCCTTCGAGATCGTGCATGCGCAGGGACGCAGCGTGAAGACGGTGCGCATTTTCCGTCCGCCGGCGCCGGTCGCGGCGGCATCCGCGCCGACCTGAACCGGCCGCCAAGAATGTCTCAAAATCTTGGTGGGTCAGCAGCTTAGACGCGAAACCTGAGGCTTTACAAAACAGTGGCCTCAGGGCATCATCGCCGCTCAGTCCTGCAGCGACGGCAAGGATATCGGGGAGCACGCGATGGCAACGGCAGCAGCGGCGAAAGCTCGCGGGCCCAAGGAATTCAACTTCCTGTGGGAAGGCCGCGACAAGGGCGGCAAGGTCATCCGCGGCGAACTGCGTTCGGTGAGCGAGGCGGCGGTCAACGCCACGCTGCGCCGCCAGGGCATCATCGTCAAGAAGGTCAAGAAGCAGACGTACGGCAGGGGCGGCAAGGTCACCGACAAAGACATCTCGCTGTTCACGCGCCAGCTGGCGACGATGATGAAAGCCGGCGTGCCGCTGCTGCAGTGCTTCGATATCGTCGGCAAGGGTGCGTCCAATCCGGCGGTGGCGCGGCTGCTGGTGGAGATCAAGACCGAAGTCGAGACCGGTTCCTCGCTCGCCGCGGCGTTTCGGAAGTACCCGCTGTACTTCGACGCCCTGTTCTGCAACCTGGTGGCGGCCGGCGAGCAGGCGGGGATTCTGGAAACGCTGCTCGACCGCCTCGCGACCTACAAGGAAAAGATCCTCGCCATCAAATCGAAGATCAAGTCGGCGCTGTTCTACCCCATCGCCATCGTCGTCGTTGCCTTCATCATCACCGCGGTGATCATGATTTTCGTCATCCCGGCGTTCAAGGAGGTGTTCACTAACTTCGGCGCCGACCTGCCGGCGCCGACGCTGGTGGTCATGGCCGTTTCCGACTGGTTCGTCGCCAACTGGTACGTCATCTTTCCGGCGGTGATCGGCGGCGTGATCGGCTTCCTGGAGGCCTGGAAGCGCTCGGTGCCGGTACAGATCTTCATGGACCGCCTGATGCTGAGGCTGCCGGTGTTCGGCGACCTGGTCCTCAAGTCGACCATTGCGCGCTGGACGCGCACACTCGCTACCATGTTCGCGGCGGGCGTGCCGCTGGTCGAGGCGCTGGACTCGGTGGGCGGCGCGTCCGGAAATCATGTCTACCTGACCGCGACCAGGAAGATCCAGGTTGAGGTCTCGACCGGCACCTCGCTCACCATGGCGATGCAGAACTCCGGGGTGTTCCCGAACATGGTGCTGCAGATGTGCTCGATCGGCGAGGAAACGGGCGCCCTCGATGCGATGCTCAGCAAGGTGGCCGACTTCTACGAAGCCGAGGTCGACGACGCGGTCGAGGCGCTTTCCTCGCTCATGGAGCCCATGATCATGGTGGTCCTCGGCACGCTGATCGGCGGCATGGTGATCGCCATGTACCTGCCGATCTTCAAGATGGGCCAAGTCGTCTAGATGGCGGCCTTCGGCTGGCTGGCCCAGCCTGCGGTCCTGCCCTGGGTAGCGCTGGCCCTGGGACTATGCATCGGCTCGTTCCTGAACGTCGTCATTCATCGTTTGCCGAAGATGATGGAGCGCGAGTGGCGCGAGCAGTGCGCTGAAATCGCGGGAACGCCGGCGGCCCCGGCCCCGCAAGCGCGTTACAACCTGCTCGTGCCACGCTCCGCGTGCCCCGCCTGCGGTCATCAGATTACCGCCGCCGAAAACATCCCGATTGTCAGCTGGCTCGCGCTGCGCGGCAAATGCGCGGCGTGCGGCGCGCGCATCGCTGCGCGCTATCCGATCGTCGAGCTTGCCGCCGGGGTCATCGCCGGCTACGCCGCGTGGCGCTTCGGGCCGACGTTCGCGGCGCTCGGTGCCGCAGCCTTCGGCTGGGCCCTGCTCGCGCTGGCGGTGATCGATCTGGATACGCAGTTGCTGCCCGACGACATCACTTTGCCTCTGCTGTGGGCCGGATTGCTCATCAATTTCAGCGGCGCCTTCGCGCCGCTGCGCACGGCGGTGATCGGCGCCGTCGCGGGCTATCTGTCGCTGTGGCTGGTGTACTGGGCGTTCAAGCTCGCCACCGGCAAGGAGGGCATGGGCCATGGCGACTTCAAGCTGCTCGCCGCCATTGGCGCCTGGCTCGGCTGGCAGAAGCTGCCGCTGGTGATTCTGCTCTCGTCCGTGGTCGGCGCCGCCGTCGGCATTTCGCTCATCGTGTTTGCGCGCCATGGGCGCGAGAAGCCGATTCCCTTCGGCCCGTACCTTGCCGCCGCCGGGGTGATCGCGCTGTTCTGGGGCGAGCTCATCACCCGCCGCTGGTTGCCGATCCTCGGCTGATGGCTTTCGTCGTCGGACTCACGGGCGGCATCGGCAGCGGCAAGAGCGCCGCCGCCGAGGAATTCGCGCGGCTCGGCGCCGCCGTGGTCGACACCGACGCCATCGCGCGCGAACTGACACGCGCGGGCGGCGCTGCGATCGCCGACGTGCGCCGCGTCCTCGGCGCCGAGTTCATCGACGCTACGGGCGCGATGGACCGAGCCGAGGTGCGCGCGCTCGTGTTCTCCGATACGGCCGCCAAGGCGCGGCTCGAAGCCCTGCTGCATCCCATGATCCGCGCAGAATCCGAGCGGCGCATCGCTGCCGCGCGCGCCCCCTATGTCGTGCACGTGGTGCCGCTGCTGCTCGAATCGCCGGGCTATCGCCAGCGCGCGTCCCGGGTGCTGGTGGTGGACTGCCCGCCGCAGGTGCAAACGGAGCGCGTACGCCAGCGAAACGGGCTTGATGAAGCGGAAATCAAGCGCATCATCACGGCGCAGATGCCGAGGGCAGCACGCCTCGCGGCGGCGGACGATGTGATCGACAATTCAGGGCCGCTTGACGCGCTGCACAAGCAGGTGCGCGCGCTGCACGTCCGGTACCTGGACATGGCCCGGACACCGGCGTGAATTTGTCATCGCCGCGCAAATCACTCAGAATCCGCCAAACCTTCGCAGGGCGGCCGTGATCACATACGAATACCCGCTCAACGAGCGCATACGGACCTTGCTGCGACTGGAGGATCTGTTCGAGCGCTCGCGCCATTTCATCGCGCGCACCGACCCGCTCGATCACCACGTGGCGATACTCACGCTGTTCGAGATCCTCGAGGTGTCGAGCCGCGCCGACCTGAAATCGGACCTGCTGCAGGAGCTGGAACGGCAGAAGCAGGTTCTGATGTCGTTCCGCAACAATCCGGAGATCTCCGAGGAGGCGCTGGCGAGCGTGCTGCGCGACATCGAGCAGGCGGCGGCGGCACTCTTCTCCATGACCGGCAAGATTGGCCAGTATATCCGGGAGAACGACTGGCTGATGTCGATCAAGCAGCGCACCGGCATCCCCGGTGGCGCCTGTGAATTCGATCTGCCGTCGTACCACTTCTGGCTGCATCGCCCGGCTGAAGAGCGCATTGGCCAGCTCGCCGCGTGGACCGGGCCGCTGTTTCCGCTGCGCGACGGCACCGCGATCATCCTGCGCATCCTGCGCGAATCCGGCAAGCCGCAGCGCCTCTCGGCGCCGCTTGGCACCTTTCAGCAGATGCTGGGCGGCAAGACCGCGCAGATGCTGCGCGTGCGCCTCGACCCGACGGCCAACTGCGTACCCGAAATCAGCGCCAACAAGTACGTGCTCAACATCCGCTTCCTGACGCAGGCGAGCGAAGACCCCAAGCCGCGGGCCGCAGACTGGGACGTCGCCTTCGAGCTCACCTTTTGCAACCTGTAAGAACGGTCCCCTGCCCGCGCTGCGGCATGCCGGCGCCCTTCGCCGTGGACAACGTCTGGCGGCCGTTCTGCAGCGAGCGCTGCCGGCTGATCGACCTCGGCAACTGGGCAGCGGAGAACTATCGCGTGCCGGAGACCGGCCGCAAGCCCGATGACGCAGCCGACTAGGCCCAGGCGCCGCTGATCATCGCCACGCCGTGCGCGCCCGCGCGCCAGGCGGCCTCGAGATCGCCGCGCCGCATGCCGCCGATCGCGTAGACCGGAATGCTGGCGCCGCGCGCAATGCCCGCGAAGCCGTCCCAGCCGAGGGGGCGCGCGTCCGGGTGCGAAGGCGTGGGCTTGACCGGTCCGAGCACCGCGAAGTCGAGGTTCAGTTCCATCGCGCGCCGCAGTTCCTCGGCGCCATGACAGGACGCCGCGGCCAAGCCGTCGCGCGGGCGAGACTCGAGCTGCATCAGCTGCGCGGCCGTATAGTGCACGCCGTCGCCCCCCGCTGGCGCACCGCTCACCAGGACCCGGGCGCCGTGGCGGCGCGCCAAGCGCACCACGGCGCGAACAAATCCCGGGCGGCCCTGCAATCCCCGGTCGCGCACCTGGATCAGCTTCAGCCCCTGTGCCAGCCGCGCGCGCACGCGCGCGAGCATTTCCCGCGTGCCTCGGCCTTCCGCGTCGGTGATGGCGTACTCGTGCGGCAGCTCGAGCGCAGCCAGCACCGGAGCGTTCGCCGGCAGCATCGGTGCGGCGAGCGGTGCGCCAAATCTCTGCCAGGCGATCGCCTGCTGCTCCTTGGGATGCGGATCTCCCTTCCACGCCGTGACGCGGAAGAAATTCAGTCTTACCGAGGCGTGCGGATAAGTGTACTCGCGCGTCAGCCAGGGAAAGCTGGTGCAGGCCTCGATGCCGAGTTCCTCGCGCAGCTCGCGCGCCAGCGCCCGCTCGGGGGCCTCGCCCGGCTCGATCTTACCGCCGGGAAACTCCCAGTAGCCGGCGTAGACCTTGCCTGCCGGTCGCTGCGCCAGCAGGAAGGCGCCGTCGGCGCGCTGGATCACGGCCGCGGCGACCTCGAGCGGCACCCTACTTCTTCCCGGCGTGCTTGCCCGCCCAGTCCCGCGCGAACTGGTATGCCACCCGGCCGCTCCTCGAGCCGCGCTGCAGCGACCATTGCAGGGCTTCTTCGCGCGCCGCCGCGGCCTCCTTGGGTCCGCAACCCAAGGTCTTGAGCCAGTGCGCCACGATCTCCAGGTATTCGTCCTGGTCGAATGGGTAGAAGGAAACCCACAGGCCGAAGCGCTCCGACAGCGAGATCTTCTCCTCGACCGTCTCCCCGGGATGAATTTCGTCGCCGACATACTTGGTCTCCAGATTCTCGGCCATGTACTCGGGCATCAGGTGGCGGCGATTGGAGGTGGCGTAGATCAACAGGTTGTCCGAGGTGGTTGAGATCGAGCCGTCGAGCGCGACCTTCAGGGCGATGTAGCCGTCTTCCGCGCCGTGGAAAGTGAGATCGTCGCAGAACACGAGAAAGCGCTCCGGACGGCCGGCCACCAAGTCGGTGATCGCGGGCAGATCGACGAGGTCGTTCTTCTCCACTTCGATCAGGCGCAGACCCTGCTTGTGGTACTTGTTGAGAAGCCCCTTGACGATCGAGGACTTGCCGGTACCGCGCGCACCCGTGAGCAGCACGTTGTTGGCCGGCCGGTCTTCCAGGAACTGGCGCGTGTTCTGCTCCACCCTGGCGATCTGCGGGCCGATGCCCTGCAGATCCGCGAGGCGCATGCGGTGCACGTGGCGCACCGGCTGCAGCCAGCCGCGGGCGTTCCATCCCGAAGTCTTCCGCCAGCGCAAGGCGATGCTCGCGCTCCAGTCGGTCGGCGCCGGCGCCGGCGGCAGCAACAGCTCGAGCCGCGCCAGAAGCTTCTCCAGGTCCTCGCTCACGATCGGTATTCCGCGTTGATCTTCACGTAGTCGTACGAGAAATCGCAGGTCCACACCGTACACGCAGCCTTGCCGCGTTTGAGCACGACGCGAACCAAGAATTCCGGCTTTTTCATCGCCGCCGCCCCTTGCTCTTCCCGATAGCCGGGATCGCGTCCGCCGCGGCTCGCGACGCGGACGGCGTCAATGTAAAGGTCCACTTTCGACGTGTCGAGCCCGGCGACGCCGGCGTTGCCGACCGCCGCAAGGATGCGCCCGAGATTCGGGTCGCCGGCGAAGAACGCCGTCTTCACCAGGGGCGAATGGGCGATGGCGTAAGCGACCTTGCGGCACTCGGCGAGACTGCGCCCGCGCTCCACGCGCACCGTCACGAACTTGGTCGCGCCCTCGCCGTCGCGCACGATGGCCTGCGCCAGCTGCCGCGCGACCTCGGTGATCGCATGGCCAAGGGCGCTTACGTCCTTTCTCGATCTCGCCACCGGGCCTTTCCCGGTGGCGAGACATATGAAGGCGTCGTTCGTCGACGTGTCCCCGTCAACTGTGATGGCGTTGAACGACTGATCGGCGGCCGCTTTCGTGATGCGCTGGAGGACTGCCTTCGAAACCAGGGCATCCGTCGCCACGAACCCGAGCATGGTCGCCATGTCCGGCCGGATCATGCCCGAACCCTTGGCGATGCCGGTGACCGTCGCCACGCCGCCGGCCAGACGCACCTTTCGCGAATACGCCTTCGGCACCGTATCGGTGGTCATGATCGCCTCGGCCGCCGAGGCCCAGTTGGCAGCGCGCAAATCCCGCAATGCGGCTGGCAGCCCTGCCGCGATCCGATCGCTCGGCAGCGATTCCATGATCACCCCCGTCGAGAACGGCAATACCTGCTGCGGGCGGCAATCGATTCCCTCGGCAACCGCCTTGCACACGGCAAACGCCCGCGCCAGTCCGTCGCGCCCTGTCCCGGCATTGGCGTTGCCGGTGTTCACGACCAGGGCGCGCACCGCATGGCGCAGGTGCGCCTTCGCCAGCACGACCGGCGCCGCGCAGAAGCGGTTCCTGGTGAAGACGCCTGCCACCGTCGCGCCCGCCGCGAGCCGCATGATCAGCAGGTCCTTGCGATCGGGCCTGCGGATGCCGGCCCGTGCGATACCCAGCTCGACGCCGGAAACGGCATGCAACTGCGCCGGGTCCGGCGCCGGCAGGTTCACTGCCATGCGCTCAACTCAGCTTGCCGTGGCAATGCTTGTACTTGCGCCCGGAGCCGCAGGGGCAGGGGTCGTTGCGGCCGATTTTCTGTCCGGCGCGCGCCGGCTGCGGCTTCGGCGGCGGCTCGTCTTCGCCGAGCGCCGAATCGTAGTCCGCGTGCTGCAGGCGCACGTTCTCCACGTGCTGCGCGACGTCCGCCTGGGGCACGGCATCGCTGGCGCGGATCTCCACCGCCACCAGCGTGCGCGTCACCTCCAGCTTCACCGCCTCGATCATGGCGCCGAACAGCTCGAAGGCCTCGCGCTTGTACTCCTGCTTCGGATTCTTCTGCGCGTAACCGCGCAAATGGATGCCCTGCCGCAGGTGATCGAGCGCCGCCAGGTGCTCGCGCCAGTGCGCATCCAGGATCTGCAGCATCACGTAGCGCTCATACTGGCGGAACGAGTCCTCCGCGCCCGCGGGTACCTTCGCCTGGTAGCTTGCGTGCGCCTGCTCGTCGATGCGCGCGAGCAGCGCCTCGTCTCCCAGATCGGGTTCCTGCTCCAGCCAGCGGGCCACGGGTAACTGCAGATTGAGCTCCGTTTTGAGCGCGCTCTCCAGGCCCTTTACGTCCCACTGCTCCTCGACGCTCTCCTCCGGCACGCAGCTGCGGAAAAGGTCTGTGACCACGCCGGCGCGCAGGTCGGCGATGCGCGCCGAGACGTCCTGGGACTCGAGCAGTTCGTTTCGCAGCGCGTAAATGGTCTTTCTCTGCTCGTTGGCGACATCGTCGTACTCCAGCAGCTGCTTGCGGATGTCGAAATTGCGCGCCTCGACCTTGCGCTGCGCGCTTTCGATGGAGCGGGTCACCATGCCGTGCTCGATCGCCTCGCCCTCCGGCATGCGCAGCATCACCATGATCTTGTTGATGCGCTCGCCGGCGAAGATGCGCAGCAGCGGATCCTCGAGCGACAGGTAAAAGCGCGAACTGCCGGGGTCGCCCTGGCGCCCCGAGCGCCCGCGCAGCTGGTTGTCGACGCGCCGCGATTCGTGCCGCTCGGTGCCGATGATGTGCAGCCCGCCCTCGCGGATCACGTGATCGTGCAGCTGCTGCCACTCGCTGCGCAGCTGTTCGGCGCGCGACTTCTTTTCCTCCGGCGCCACCTTGTCGTCCGCTTCGATCAGCTCGATCTGCTTTTCCACGTTGCCGCCCAGCACGATATCCGTGCCGCGCCCCGCCATGTTGGTGGCGATGGTGACCATCTTCGGCCTGCCCGCCTGGGCCACGATCTCGGCTTCGCGCGCGTGCTGCTTGGCGTTCAGCACCTGGTGCGGCAGCTTGTCCTTCGTGAGCAGCGCCGACAGCAGTTCGGACGCCTCGATGGAGGTCGTGCCCACCAGTACCGGCTGGCCGCGCGTATGGCAGTCTTTGATGTCCTCGGTAATCGCCGTGTGCTTTTCCTGGGTGGTGCGGTACACGAGGTCGAGCCGGTCATCGCGGATCATCGGCTTGTCGGTCGGGATCACCACCGTCTCCAGGCCGTAGATCTCCTGGAACTCGTAGGCTTCGGTATCGGCGGTACCGGTCATGCCGGCGAGCTTGCGGTACATGCGGAAGTAGTTCTGGAACGTGATCGAGGCGAGCGTCTGGTTCTCGTTCTGGATCGCCACCTTTTCCTTGGCTTCCACCGCCTGGTGCAGGCCGTCCGACCAACGCCGGCCTTGCATCAGGCGCCCCGTGAACTCATCGACGATGATGACTTCGCCCTCCTGCACCACGTAGTGCTGATCGCGATGGAACAGGTTGTGGGCGCGCAGCGCGGCATGCAGGTGGTGCACCAGGTTGATATAAGCCGGTTCGTACAGGCTCGCGCCCTGCGGCAGCAGGCCGACGCGCGCCAGAATCTGTTCAGCACTGGCGTGGCCGGTTTCGGAGAGGGAGATCTGGTGGTTCTTCTCGTCCACCCAGAAATCGCCCGCGCTGGTCTCGTCGTTCTGGCGCTTGAGCAGCGGCGCAACCTCGTTCATGCGCGCGTAGACCTCGGTGCGGTCATCGGCCTGGCCGGAAATGATCAGCGGCGTGCGCGCCTCGTCGATCAGGATCGAGTCCACCTCGTCGACAATGGCGTACCGCAGGCGGCGTTGGAAGCGCTCTTCCAGCCGCATCGCCATGTTGTCGCGCAGGTAGTCGAAGCCGAACTCGTTGTTGGTGCCGTAGGTGATGTCCACCGCGTAGGCGGCGCGCTTGTCCTCGGGCTCCATCTGCGGGATGTTGACGCCCACGGTGAGACCGAGGAAGCCGTAGATCTTCCCCATCCAGTCGGCGTCGCGCCGCGCCAGGTAGTCGTTGACCGTGACGATGTGCACGCCGTGCCCGGCGAGCGCATTGAGATAGGCGGGAAGCGTCGCGACCAGGGTCTTGCCCTCTCCGGTCTTCATCTCGGCGATCTTGCCGTCGTGCAGCACCATGCCGCCGATCAGTTGCACGTCGAAATGGCGCATGTGCAGCGTGCGCTGCGAGGCCTCGCGCACCACGGCAAAAGCTTCGGGCAGAAGATCCTCGAGCCCGTCGCTCTCCGCCGCGTCGCGTTCGCCCTCGGGCGCGGCGGCGATGCGCTCGGCCAGACGCTTGCGGAATTCGTCCGTCTTGGCGCGCAGCGCCTCGTCCGACAGCGCCGCGATTCCGGATTCGAGCGCGTTGATGCGCGCGACGACGCGCGCGTACTGCTTCAGCAGCCGCTCGTTGCGGCTGCCGAAAATCTTGGTGAGGACGTTGGCCATCGGCGCAGGCGCAATCCAGGCTGCGGACGCGCGAAAATACCCTTCAAACTCAAAATTTTAGCACGCACGCCGGGGCGGACGCCCCGGCGAGGCCCGGCTAGCGGCCGCTGCGCGCGGCCTGCAGCGAGCCCTGCGATGCCAGCACGAAGCGCGCCGGATTCTGCGCCACGCCCTTGAATCGCACCTCGAAATGCAGGTGCGGACCGGTGGAGCGGCCCGTCGTACCGACGTCGGCGACGTGCCGACCGCGTTGCACGACGTCGCCTTCCCTGACGAACAGCTTGGTGGCGTGGGCGTAGCGCGTCACGAGATCGTTGCCGTGGTCGATGTCGACGACGTTGCCGTATTGCGGATGGAAACCGGCGAATATGACGACGCCGCCCGCAGCGGCGACGATTGGCGAGCCCAGGTCGGCGAGGAAATCGATGCCTTCGTGCATCGCCTGCATGCCGGTAAAGGGATCGATGCGCATGCCGAAGCCGGAAGCGTTGAAGGGCGCGTTCACCGGCATCATCGTCGGAATGAGCTTCTTCTTCACCGCCTGCTCGAACAGCTGCGCCTCCAGCACGCCCAGCATGTCGGTGCGGTTCTCCATCTGGCGCGATACCACGTACAGTTTTTCGCCGAACTCGGCGAGCGACAGGTTCTGCGGCGGCAGTGCGGTCGGCTGCGCGCCGCCCAGGCCCGGGGCCTCGCTGAAGCGGAATTCCTGGGGCCGGATTCCGGCCATGCTCGACAGCCGATCGCCGAGGGCATCCAAACGCGCGAGCTGCGCCTGCATCTCGCCCAGCTTCACGGCCATGGCGTTGAGGTTCTGCTGCACGAACTGGCGCGCGCGCTCGGCTTCGCCCTGCTGGGCCGACAGCACCAGCTGCTGCACCAGCGGCACCTTGATGTCGGTGGCAAAGCGAAACGTGACCCAGTACAGCCCCGCGGTCATCACCAGCAGCAGCACCAAGGCGCCGAACAGCGACACCACCAGGTGGCGCGTCGACACATTCAGCGTCCTAGCTTTGGCCAGACGGTCAGGTATTACGATAATCTGCACTCGGCACTCCCTTTACCCAAACTCCCCTTGCTACCCTCAAAAGCCGACCGCTTCCTGACCGCCGACGCGGGCATGGAGCGCGTCGTTGCCAAGGCGCGCGAACTGCGCTCGCTCACCCGATCGTGCACCGATTTTCTCCCGCCTGCGCTCTCTCGACAAATGCGCGCCGTCAATCTCCGCGACGGCGAACTATCACTTCTTGCCGCGAATCCGGCGGCGGCGGCAAAGCTAAAGTTAATTGCCGAGAGCTTGCGTAAGTTCTTGTTACAACAGGGTTCGAAGGTTAATTCAGTTTCCGTAAGGGTGCAACCAACTCGGTCACACGCCGAGGCTCCGGCGCCGCCCAAGGCAATAGCCCTCTCGGAGGGCGGAAAGACTGAATTATCAGCACTTTATGAGCGTCTGAGCCCGGCGTCCCCGGTGCGCCGGGCGCTCGGCGTACTGCTCGAGCGGCAGGGAATCAGAATTCGCCCGCCAACCGCTCCGCAAAAATCAGCAACAGGACGAAGGCGGACAGGTAAACCGCGTACTTGAAGATGCGCCAGGCGTAGTCCAGGTACCTGCGCTCGCCGCTCGCGAGGTACAACAGCACGCAGCCGCCCAGCCCCACCGCCACAAGCAGCCCGAGGACTCGCGCCAGCAGCACCTAGACCGGCAGTCGAACGAGGCCGGCAACGCCGGCCGGTGCCTGTTCGGCGTGCTCGAAGCTCGCCATCTCCCAGGCTGCGGTTTGCGCCAGCAGCGCGCGCAGCAGCTTGTTGTGCAGTGCGTGCCCCGATTTGTGCGCCGAGAACGCGCCCAGCAGCGGCCGGCCGAGCAAGTACAGGTCGCCGATCGCATCGAGCACCTTGTGGCGGATGAATTCGTCGGCGAAGCGCAGGCCCTCGGCGTTGAGCAAGCGGTACTCGTCCAGCACCAGCGCGTTTTCCAGGCCGCCGCCCAGCGCCAGCCCGTTCTCGCGCAGGCGCTCGACGTCATGCATGAAGCCGAAGGTGCGCGCGCGCGCGATTTCCTTCAGGTAGGACGTCTCGGCGAAATCCACGCTCACCGACTGGCGCGTCTTGTCGATCACCGGGTGATTGAAATCGATCGAGAAGGCGAGGCGCAGCCCCTCGTAGGGCTCGAGGCGCGCCCACTTGTCGCCGTCCCGCACTTCGATGGGCCGCGTCACGCGCAGAAAGCGCTTGGGCGCCGCCTGCTGCTCGAGACCCGCCTGCTGCAGGAGCAGCGCGAACGGCGCGGCGCTGCCGTCCATGATCGGCACTTCCGGGCCGTCGAGATCGATGTAGGCGTTGTCCACGCCCAGGCCGGCGAGCGCCGACATCAGGTGCTCGACCGTGTAGACCTTGATGTCCTGGTGCACCAGGCACGACGACAGCCGCGTCTCGCCGACGAGATCGGCGCGCGCCGGGATGTCCACCGGCGAATCGAGATCGACGCGGCGAAAGACGATGCCGGTGTCGGGCTGCGCCGGCCGCAGCGTCATGTTGATTTTCTGCCCGGTATGCAGACCCACGCCCTTGGCGCGGATCAGGGTCTTCAGGGTGCGTTGCTTGAGCATGCCTAACTTCTTGAGAGAACGATAGATTCTAACAGACAAGCACGGCGGAGCGCCTCCGGCAAGGAGGACATAGGCAGCGCTCCGCCGTCGTCGCCGGCGAGCGCGCTGCTAGTCGGCCTGCTTGCGCAAGAACGCCGGAATGTCGTACTTGTCGACGCCGCTCTGCTGCAGGGCTTCGACCGTCGAGGCGCGGTTGCGGCGGATCACCGCCGGCACCGAGTCGAGCTGCTGATAATCCACGGCGCCCTGGCCTGCCAGCGGTTGGTCATCGGTGCCCGTCTTCTGCGACACCACCAGCTGCGGCTTGCCCTGGCGCGCCATCAGCGGCGCACCGAGTCCGGTCGCCACCACCGTGACGCGCAGATTGTCGGTGAGCCCGTCGTCGTACACCCCGCCGTAGATGATGGTTGCATCCTCCGCGGCAAAGGCGCGGATGGTGTTCATCACTTCCTTGGTTTCGCGCAGCTTGAGGCTGGTGCGCGAGGCGCTGATGTTGACCAGCACGCCGCGTGCCCCGGCGAGGTTTACGCCCTCGAGCAGCGGGCAGGCCACCGCCTGCTCGGCGGCGATGCGCGCGCGGTCGACGCCGGCGGCGGTCGCCGAGCCCATCATGGCCATGCCCTGCTCGGACATGACCGTGCGCACGTCCTGGAAATCGACGTTCACCAGGCCCGGCTGGTTGATGATCTCGGCGATGCCGGCGACGGCGTCGTTCAGCACGTCGTCGGCGGCCCGGAACGCCTCCTCCTGCGTCACGTCCTCGCCCAGCACCTCTTCGAGCTTGTCATTGAGGATGACGATCAGCGAGTCGACGTGCGGTGAAAGCTCGGCGAGGCCCTGCTCGGCGATCTTCATGCGCTTCGAGCCTTCGAAAGAGAAAGGCTTGGTGACCACCGCCACGGTAAGAATGCCGAGCGAGCGCGCCACTTCCGCGATCACCGGGCCGGCACCGGTGCCGGTGCCGCCGCCCATGCCGGCGGTGATGAAGACCATGTGCGCGCCGGAAATCGACTCCTCGATGCGGTCGCGCTCGGCGAGCGCCACTGCGCGCGCCTCCTCGGGCTTGGCGCCGGAGCCCAGTCCGCTCGAGCCGAGCTGGAGCTGGTTGCGCGACTTGTTGCGCGAAAGCACCTGCGCGTCGGTGTTGACGGCGATGAACTCCACGCCCTCGACGCCCTGCTCGATCATGTGGTTGACAGCGTTGCCGCCGGCGCCACCGACCCCGATCACCTTGATGACCGGCCCTGCCGCTTGACTGTCTACGATCTCAAACATGGTGTTTCCTCCTTGCCAGTTGAAACAACGTCAGAAATTCCTCTGGAACCACTCGCGCATGCGCGCCAGCACGGCGCGCATCGATCCATCCTGGCGCGACAGCTGCCCCTGCCGGTGCTGCTGCACGCCTTCCATCAGCAGGCCTACCGCCGTAGCGTAGCGCGGACTGCGCACCACATCGGCGAGTCCGCCGGCGTATCTCGGCACGCCCACGCGCACCGGCATGTGGAAGATCTCCTCGCCGAGCTCGACCATGCCGCGCATCACCGAGCTGCCGCCGGTCAGCACCACGCCCGAGGACAGGAGTTCCTCGAATCCGGACTCGCGCAGCACTTGCTGCACGAGCGAAAACAGTTC
>JAOTWE010000317.1 GCA_029863065.1 Betaproteobacteria bacterium | reverse complement strand
GATGCTCGCCGCGCTGCGTCCCGCCGAGCGCCCCCCGGCGAGCGTCAGCACCGGCACCCCCATCCACAACGCGTCGAACGTCGTCGTGCCGCCGCCGTAGGGCATCGTATCCAGCGCAATGTCCACCGCGTCGAAACTGCGGTAGTACTCGCGGAGCGATAGGCGTGAACGCAGTTCGAGGCGGGCGCTGGCGACGCCGGCGGCCCGAAAGTCGCGCAGCAGATCCTCACGGGCGCTTCCCTCGGGCACCCCCAGCATCAGGAGGCGGGCCTGCGGCGTGCGGCGCAAAATCTCTGCCCACAGCCGGCGCGCGCTCGGCGATACCTTGGGCAGGTGCTGGAAGGACCCGAACGTGATGCCGTTGCCGCGTGCGCACGCCGCCGCCGCCCGCTCGACCGCGATCGGCGGGCGAAAGCACCAAATCGCGTGCGGCAGGCGCACCAGGCGCTCGGTGTGCAGCGGCTCGCTCGATCCCGGCGGATCGGCGCGCGCGTCGGTGATGCGGTAGCCGATGCGCGTCAGGCCCGTGGAGTGCAGGTAACCCAGCCAGCTCACCTGCACGGGCGCGGGCCGGCGTGCGAACACGCCGAGCCGCGCCGTGCCCGCGTGGCCGATCAGATCCACGAGCACATCGATCCCGTCCGCGTGAATCGCATCGGCGAGCGCTTCGTCGTCCAGCTCGGCCGCATCGAGCCAGGCGTCCGCCGCGGCGCGCACCTGGGCCGTGACTTCGTCGGCTTTCGCGCCGACCGAATAGCAGCGCACCTCGCAGCGCGCGCGATCGAGCCTGTCGAGCAGCGGCAGGAGGAACCAGGAGACCGGGTGTCGATTGAAGTCGCAAGAGACGAATCCGAGGCGCAGGCGCCGCTCGGGATCGCGCGCTCCGCGCCATTCATGAAATCGCGCCGGCACGGCCGCCTCGAGTCGCACGCCATAGTCCCGATGCCGCTCGAAAATCGCCAGCGGCGAGACGGCGTCCGAGAGCGTCATCAGCAGCAGCTCGGCGGGCTCCAGATCGAAGCGCTGAGGCGCGAAGCGCCGCGCCGCGGCGAACGCGTCGAGCGCGTCGCCGATGCGCGCCATGGCACGCAGAGCCAGGCCGAGCGAGTAGCAGGCGGCCGCAGACGCCGGGTCCACCGCGAGCGCGCGGCGCGCCGCCTGCTCCGCTTCGTCGAAGCGCTCGAGCTGCAACAGGATTCCGCAGCGCAGGCACCAGGCGTCGACAAAATCGGGCTTGGCGCGCACCGCATGTTCAAGCAAGGCTTCGGCACCGGACAGGTTGCCGCGCGCGTGCTCCAGCCGCGCGACGTGGAAGCTGGCGAACGGGTGCTCGGGCGCGGCCTCGAGTGCGCGCCGCAGCGCCCGCTCGGACTGCTCTGGCCGTCCAAGCTTCCAGCAGAGCTCGGCAAAGTTGTACCAGGTGCCGCCATGGCCGGGCCGCAGCTCGAGCGCGCGCTCGAGGCGGGTCGCGGCCGCCGCGAGCGCGCCGCGCGCTTCCTCGACGCCCGCGAGGAGCACCAGCGCGTCGGGAAAATCGGGCTGGCGCTCGAGCGCCGCCTGCAACATGCGCCCGGCTACGTCGGTATCGCCCTGCGCGTGGCGCAGGCGCGCGAGATTGTAAAGGGCGTGCGAATCGGCGGGATCGGCGGCCTGCAGCGCCGCATAGGCGCGCTCCGCGCCGCGCGCGTCGCCTCCGGCCTCGAGCGCGGCGCCGAGATTGAGCCAGGCGGGCGCATGCCGCGGCAAGAGCGCCGCCGCCGCCCGGTAGCGCCGGCACGCGAGAGCGATGTCGCCGAGCCGCTCGTGGCGGGCTCCGCTTGCAACCAGCGCGCGAGCCACCCAGCGGCGCAGCATGCCCGGCGTCAGGCGCCCGGCTTGCCCGCCTGCCGCGACGCCAGGGTGGCAACGGTGACCAGCTCGTAGCTCAGCGCGTCGGTGAACTCCGGCGCGTAGCCCGCCTCGCGCAGCGCCCAGCGCACGCGGTTGCCCAGCCGCGCCTTCTTGTAAATGTTCAGCCGGCGCGAGCGCGCGAACTGCTCGAGCCGCGCGAAGATCACGTCGTGGGTCTTTCTCAGCCGGTCGGCGGTCTTGCGCGTGTGCGGCCCCGGCGCCGGCGGCAGCCGCTTCACCAGATCGGCGACGATCGCGTCGGCCACCTCGTCGACTTCCTTGGTGTTGAACCAGTTTCCGAGCATGCGCGCCCCGCTGGACAGCGAAGGCGCCATTCTACGTGATGGCCCCCGCGCACCACTCGCGCCACAGCCCGCGCAGCAGCGCCTCCATGTCGCGTGCAAACCCCGCCTCGTCCATCAGCGGCGAACCGCGCAGCCGCGCCCGCAGCGTGGCGCGCAGATTCGCGAGGCGCTCGGGGTCTGCGGCGTGCGCCAGGGCAAGGCGCACGTACTCCTGCTCCGAGCCCGCAATCCATTCCTCCAGCCCCAGCGCCCCCAGGATGCTCGCCGCGCTGCGTCCCGCCGAGCGCCCCCCGGCGAGCGTCAGCACCGGCACCCCCATCCACAACGCGTCGAACGTCGTCGTGCCGCCGCCGTAGGGCATCGTATCCAGCGCAATGTCCACGGCATCGAACTGGCGCAGATATTCGCCAAACGGGA
>JAOTWE010000080.1 GCA_029863065.1 Betaproteobacteria bacterium | reverse complement strand
CTTCGATCACGGGCTGCTTGCATTCCAGGCAGCCGATGCCGGCGCTGGTGCAGCCTTTCTGCACCCAGTCCTTGCGCGCCGGGTCCGAATAGATAAGGTGCAGCGTCCATACCGGGCACTTCTCGGGCGTGCCGGGATCGGTGCGCTTCACGCGTGCCGGGTCGGTCGGCATGGTGCGGATCTTCTTGGTCACCGCTTCAGGCGACTCGCGCAGCCCGATCGCATTGTCGTAGGACTTCGACATCTTCTGCCCGTCGAGCCCCGGCAGCCGCGCCGACTCGGTCAGTAGCGCCTCGGGCTCGACCAGGATCCTGCGTCCCCCGCCCTCGAGCCAGCCGTAGAGCCGCTCGCGATCGCCGCGCGGCAGGTTCTGCTGCTCCTCGAGCAGCGCCTGCGCGCGCCGCAGCGCATCGGCGTCTCCGCCCTCGAGGAATTTCGTGCGCAGCTCGTTCAGCAGCCGCGCCTTTTTCGTGCCCATCTTCTTCACTGCCGCCTTTGCCTTGTCCTCGAAACCTTCCTCGCGGCCATAAAGGTGGTTGAAGCGCCGCGCGATCTCGCGCGTCATCTCGACGTGCGGCACCTGGTCCTCGCCCACCGGCACGTAGCGCGCACGGTAGATCAGGATGTCGGCCGATTGCAGCAGCGGATAGCCCAGAAAGCCGTAGGTCGCCAGGTCGCGGTCCCTGAGCTTTTCCATCTGGTCCTTGTAGGTCGGCACTCGCTCCAGCCAGCCGAGGGGCGTAATCATCGACAGCAGGAGATGCAACTCCGCATGCTCCTGAATGTGCGATTGCACGAACAGGGTCGCCTGGTTGGGATCCACCCCGGCGGCCAGCCAGTCCACCACCATCTCCCTGGCGTTCTGCTCCACGCGCCCGGGATGCTCGTAGTCGGTGGTCAGCGCATGCCAGTCGGCGACGAAGAACAGGCACGGGTACTCGGTCTGCAGCTTGACCCAGTTCTTGAGCACGCCGTGGTAGTGGCCGAGGTGCAGCGCGCCCGTGGGACGCATGCCGGAGAGGACGCGGGTTTCGAACATGGTCAAAGCTGGAGCACAGTGCCGATCACGTGAAACGACGCCTCGACCGCTGGCCGCAGCAGGACCCCGAGGTAGCCGGAGAACAACAATAGAAGCAAGATGGGGAAGCCCCAGGGCTCGAGGCGCGAGTACTGCCACGCCATGCGATGCGGCAGCAGGCTGGCGACGATGCGGCCGCCGTCGAGCGGCAGGATCGGCAGGAGGTTCAGCAGCATCAGCACCACGTTGACCTGAATGCCGGCAACGCAGATCAGGCGCACAAAATCGGTGACTTGGCTTACCGGCAGCGCGTCTGCGAACTTGAGGAGCAGCGCCCAGGCGAGCGCCATGGCGAGATTCGCGGCCGGTCCCGCGGCGGCAACCCACATCATGTTCTTCTTCGGCCGCCTCAGTGCCGAGTAATTCACCGGCACCGGCTTGGCCCAGCCGAACAGATAGCCGACACCGCCGGCCAGCGTGCTCGTTACGAGTATCGCGATCGGCACCAGGATCGTGCCCACGAGATCGATGTGGCGCACGGGATTCAGGCTGATGCGTCCCTGCGCGTATGCGGTCATGTCACCGAAATGGCGCGCCACGTAGCCGTGAGCCGCCTCGTGCAGCGTGATCGCGAACAGCACCGGGAGCGAGTAGATCGCGAGCGTCAGTACGAGCTGGTGGACATCCATCGGGCGGTCGCGAATCTTATCAGAGGCGAAGACCCAGCACCGCGAGCGAGCCCTTGCCTGCGCGCAGCACCGTCGGCGCATCGCCGGTGAGATCGATCACGGTACTCGGCTCGGTGCCGCAGGGACCGCTGTCGATCACCAGATCGAGCTGGTGCTCGAGCGCCGCGCGGATCTGCTGCGCGTCGGACAACGGCACGCCGCCGCCCGGAAGCAACAGCGTCGCCGAAAGCATCGGCTCGCCCAGTTCCGTGAGCAGCGCGCGCGCGGTGGCGTGGGCAGGCACGCGCACACCAATGCTCTTGCGCCGGGCATGCATCAGGCGACGAGGCACTTCGCGCGTAGCGCGCAGGATGAACGTGTAGCTGCCCGGCGTGCCTGTCTTCAACACCCGGTACTGCGCGTTGTCGAAAATCGCGTAGGCCGCGATCTCCGACAAGTCGCGGCACATGAGGGTCAGGTGGTGCTTTTCGTCCATGCCGCGCACGCGCCGCAGGCGCGACTGCGCGCTCGCATCGCCGAGGTGGCAGCCCAGCGCATAGCAGGAATCCGTCGGGTAGGCGATGAGCCCGCCGCGCCGCACGATTTCCGCGGCCTGACGGACGAGCCGCGGCTGCGGGTGCGTCGGATGGATGGCGAAGAACTGCGCCACGCGGGCTCAGGCGCCGTGCGTCGCGTTCACAGCCCCCACTCGCGCCACACCGGCCGCAGCGCCGGATCGAGCGGCGGCAGCGTGCCGAATTCCGCGCCCTCGTCCGGACCGTGGAAATCGGAGCCGCGCGACACGGAGAAGTCGTAATGTACGGCGAGCGCGGCGAAGTGCCGGAATTGCTCCGGGGAATGGCTGCCGGTGACGACCTCGATCGCCTCGCCGCCGGCGGCCTGGAACTCGAGCAGCAGGGCGTCCATTGCCCCCGCCGACAGGCCGTAGCGTCCGGGATGCGCCAGCACCGCCTGTCCGCCCGCCGCCCGGATCCATTGCACGGCGTCGGCGAGCACCGCCCACTCGTGGGGCACATATCCCGGCTTCCCGGGAACGAGAAACCTGCGGAAGGCGTCACTCATATCGGCCACCGCCCCGACATCAGCCAGGTATCGCGCGAAGTGCGTGCGGCTGACCATCGCCGGGTTTTCGGCGCGTTCCATGGCGCCCTCGAATGCGCCCTCGATGCCGGCTTTGCTCAGATCGCGCGCCATGGCGCGAGCCCGCTCGACGCGGCCGCCGCGCACCGAGGCCAGTCCTGCCGCCAGCGAAGCGTTCCCGGGATCGATGCGCAGGCCGAGGACGTGCACGGTGCTGCCACGCCAGGTCACCGAGATCTCGACGCCATCGACGAACTGCATGCCCTGTTCCAGCGCCGCGGCGCGCGCCTCGGCGAGGCCATCAAGCTGATCATGGTCGGTCAGGGCCCACACGGCGACGCCGGCACGCGCCGCGCGTCGCGCCACCGCGGCGGGCGCCAGTGCGCCGTCGGACACGTTCGAGTGACAATGCAGGTCGATGTTCATGGTGCGGACAGGAATTCCTCGAGCAGGCGCGCGACCTGCTCCGGCTGGTCGTGATGCAGCATGTGGCCTGCACCGCTGACCGTAGCGTAGCGCAGCTTGGCAAAGGCCGCTCGCCGTTCGGCATGTTGCGCCGGGTCGAGGCCGATGCGCTTGAGCGTTTCGGATTCCTCCGCGTCCACCCAGAGTACGGGCGCCGTGACTTGTCGCCAGCAGGCGCGCGCTTCTTCGTATCGGTACAGCACCGGATAGACGATCTTGTGCGCGGGGTCGCCGCGCAGCTGAACCCGCCCATCCGGCAGTTCGCGCCCCCAGTGCCGCGCGAGGAACTTGGCGCGTTCGCGCGTCAGGCGCGGGTTGTCCTTCTGCAGCCGCTCGGCCAGCGCGCCGAAATCCGCATACGGGCGAAAGCTGCCGCTTTGCCGCAGCCCGTCCAGCCAGCGCGCATAGCGTACCGGCGCCTGCTCGGGCTGGGTGACCTGCATGCCGAAACCCTCGAGATTCACCAGCCGCTGCACGCGCGCCGGCCGCACGCCGGCATACAGGCAAGCGACGTTGCCGCCGAGGCTGTGCCCGACGAGATTGACCTTCGCCTGCGGCGAGATGCGCTCGAGCAGGATATCGAGATCGGCCAGGTAATCCGGAAACCAGTAGCAATCGGACTTCCCCCAGTCGCTGAGGCCGTAACCGCGCCAGTCCGGGGCGAACACGTCCCAGTCCGGCGACAGCGCGTCGACCAGGAACTGGAACGATGCCGAGACGTCCATCCAGCCATGCAACAGGACCATGCGGCGTGCGCCGTCGCCCGGCCAGTGGCGCACGTGATAGCGCAGGCCGCGGACCTCGTAATACAGCGATCCGCTGGGCTTCATGCGTGGCTGAACGCGAACTCCACGTCCGGCGGGCGTCCCGACACGAGGTCCGCAACTGCTCGACCCGATCCCGCCGCCAGCGTCCAGCCGAGCGTGCCGTGGCCCGTATTGAGGAACAGGTTGGCGTAGCGCGTGCGGCCGATGAGCGGCACGTTGTTCGGCGTCGCCGGGCGCAGACCCGCCCAGAACTCGGCTTCGCCGGCGCCCGCCAGCGCCGGAAACAGCGTGCGCAGGCGCTTGACGATGGCTTCGCAGCGCACCTTGTTGATCGTCGTGTCGTAGCCGGTCAGCTCGGCGGTGCCCGCACAGCGCAGCCGGGAGCCGAGCCGGGAGATCACGAGCTTGTGCGCTTCGTCCGTGAGACTGACTGTCGGCGCACGGTCAGCCACTTCCTGCGGTAGCGGCACCGTGACCGAGTAGCCTTTGAGCGGATAGACGGGAATTGAGATCCTCAGCGGCGCGAGCAGGCGCGCACTGTAGCTGCCCAGCGAGACGACGAAGGCCTCGGCCTCCAGGCGGCGGCCGCCGGTGCGCACGGCGGTCACCCGCCCTGCTGCACTCTCGAGCGACTCCACCGTCGTTTCTCGCAGGAAACGCACTCCCTTCTGCTCCGCGAGCCGGGCGAGACACACCGTGAATTCGTGTGCATCGCCGGACTCGTCATCCGGCGTGTAGACGCCGCCGACGACTCTGGCCTGTGAATGCCGAAGCGCGGGCTCGATGTCGTGGCATTGCGCCGCCGTCTTGATCTCACGAATGATGCCCAGGCGGCGCATGTGCCCGGCATGCTCCGCCAGCGCCTCAAAATCGGCCTGCTCGGTGCAGAAGTGCAGTATGCCCCGCGCGACGCGGTGGTACTCGATGCCGGTTTCGCCGCGCAGGCTGGCGAGGCAGTCACGGCTGAAGCGCGCGAGACCCGCGAGTTGGAGAGTGTTGCGCTCGAAGCGCCCGGGCAAGCACTCCAGTGCAAAGCGCAGCCCCCACTGCCACTGGCGCAGGTCGGCGCGCGGCCGAAACAGCATCGGCGCGTCCTCGCGTCCCAGCCAATGCAGGATTTTCGGCACTACCGACGGCTTCGCCCAGGGTTCCGCGTGCCCGGCAGCAATCTGCCCGCCGTTGGCGAAAGAGGTTTCGCGGCCCGCCTCCGGCTGCCGATCCACCAGCGTCACTTCATGGCCGGCGCGCGCGAGGTACCACGCGCCGGTCACGCCGATCACGCCTGCGCCGAGGACGACGACTCTCAAGATCGGACTCCAGACGCTACATGAACGAATTCCGCGAGCAGCTGCTTCCGCCTTCCGCGAAATGGCGCTCTTACTTGGGTGCCATGCGAATGGCGCCATCCAGGCGGATGGTCTCGCCGTTCATCATTTCGTTCTCGATGATGGCGCGCGCCAGCTGCGCGTACTCCACCGGCCGGCCCAGGCGCGGCGGGAACGGCACCATCTTGCCGAGCGCGTCCTGCACGTCCTTGGGCATGCCGAGCAGCATCGGCGTCTCGAAGATGCCCGGCGCGATGGTACAGACGCGTATGCCGTTGCGCGAAAGGTCGCGCGCGATGGGCAGCGTCATGCCGACGATGCCGCCCTTGGAAGCGGAATAGGCGGCCTGGCCGATCTGGCCGTCGTAGGCCGCGACCGACGCGGTGTTGATGATGACGCCGCGCTCGCCTGCGGCATTCGGACCCGCCTTGGCCATGGCGTCGGCGGCGAGGCGGATCATGTTGAAGCTGCCGATCAGGTTGATCGTGACCACGCGCGTGAAATGCGCGAGCTTGTGCGGCCCCTCCTTGCCAAGCGTGCGCTCGGCGGTGCCGATGCCGGCGCAGTTGACCAGCACGTGCACGCCGCCGAATTCCTTCACCGCCAGCGCCACAGCCGCAATGCCGTCGGCCTCCGAAGTCACGTCGCATTTCGCGAAGCGGCCGCCCAGCGCCTTGGCGAGCTTTTCGCCCGGCTCGACCTGCAGATCGGCAATCACGACTTTGGCGCCGTTCTCGGCAGCCATGCGCGCGGTGGCTTCGCCCAGTCCGGAGGCGCCGCCGGTGATCAGGAACACGCTGTTCTTTATAAGCATATGAGCCTCGGTGCGTGGAGGGCCACGATTATAATTCACGCACCTGCCGATGCTGCGTCTGCGCTTCAACCTTTCCTTCGAGGATCTCTATTCGCGCGACGGCCTGGTGCGCGTCGACGCGGCGTTCCTGAAATTTCTGGGCGAGGCCGATGCCGGACTGCGCGAGCGCCTGCTGGCGGCGCGTGCCAGCCCGCCGGCGGCCAAGGAGGAGTCCGACCTCCTGATCGCGCTCGCGCCGCACCTGGAGGATTTCCTCGCGCGGCTGTTCGGCATCGAAGCCGAGGCGCAGGCGCTGGCCGCAAGGCATCACGAACTCGCCCCGCTCTACTCGGTGAAACGGCAGTTCGTGCAGCGGCGGGCCTTGCACAAGGTGAAGCCCGAAGACGCTGCAGCGGACGGCTACCAGTTTTCCACCGAACTTGAGTTCGCCAGGCAAATCACGGCTTGGCTGAAAGACGAGGCGGCGAACGCCGACCCGCTCGAACGCGCGGCGCGCTACGCCGCCTGGGCGACGACTACGCCTGCGGGCAAGGAAAAGCACCGGCACGGGGTGTTGTTCAAGACGCCGCACAAGCTCGACTACCTGCGCCTGATCCCGGTGCCCACGGAACTGCGTCATCGCGACGGCTTCCAGCTCACCGACGCCGGCACCGACCTCGCCGGCGCGCTGGACGAGGCGAACTACTGCATCTGGTGCCACGAGCAGGGCAAGGATTCCTGCTCCAGGGGACTGAAGGAAAAGGGCCCGGACGCCGGCTTCAAAAAGACCGTGTTCAACGTGCCGCTCGCCGGCTGCCCGCTCGAGGAAAAGATTTCCGAATTCCACCTGGTGAAAGCGCGCGGCGAGCCACTGGCGGCGCTCGGCATCATCGCGGTGGACAACCCGATGGCCGCCGCCACCGGCCACCGCATCTGCAACGACTGCATGAAGTCCTGCATCTACCAGAAGCAGGAGCCGGTCAACATCCCGCAAGCCGAGACGCGCACGTTGAAGGACGTGCTCGAGCTGCCCTGGGGCTTCGAGATCTACTCGCTGCTCACACGCTGGAATCCGTTCAACCTGCGCCGGCCCTATCCCAGGCCGCCGAGCGGCCGCAGAGTGCTGGTGGTGGGGCTGGGCCCGGCCGGCTTCACCCTGGCGCACCACCTGATGAACGAAGGCCACACCGTGGTCGGCGTCGACGGCCTCAAGATCGAGCCGCTGGCGGCGGCGATTTCAGGCGTCGATCCGCTGGGCAACCGGGTCGGGTTTGCTCCGATCGAAGACATCTCCCGGCTGCGCGAGCCGCTGGACGAGCGGATCATGGCGGGCTTCGGCGGCGTCGCCGAGTACGGCATCACGGTGCGCTGGGACAAGAACTTCCTCAAAGTCATCCGCCTGCTGCTCGAGCGGCGGCGGCAGTTCGCGATGTTCGGCGGCGTGCGCTTCGGCGGCACGCTGACCATCGACGAAGCCTTTGCCGACGGCTTCGACCACATCGCGCTCTGCGCCGGCGCCGGGCGGCCCACGGTGCTGGAGACGATCCCGAACGGCTTTGCGCGCGGTGTGCGCGCGGCGTCCGACTTCCTCATGGCGCTGCAGCTCACCGGCGCCGCGAAGCGCGAGTCGATCGCCAACCTGCAGATTCGCCTGCCGATCGTGGTGATCGGCGGCGGCCTGACGGCGATCGACACCGCGACCGAGTCGCTCGCCTACTACGCGGTGCAGGTGGAGAAGTTCCTCGCGCGCTGCGAGGCGCTCGAGGCGAAGCCCGGGTGGAGCCCCGAGGAGCGCGAGATCGCCGACGAGTTCATCGCGCACGCGAAGGCGCTGCGCGCCGCCGGCCCTGCACGGAAACTGGAATTGTTGAACTCGTGGGGCGGAGCCACGATCGCCTATCGGCGCCGCATGATCGACAGCCCCTCCTACACCCTCAACCACGAGGAAGTCGGCAAGGCGCTCGAGGAAGGCGTCGTGTTCGCCGAGGGCCTGACGCCCGAGCGCATCGAGGTGGACCAGTACGGCCACGCCTCTGCCGTCAGGTTTTCAGGAGGGACTGAACTGAAGGCAAAATCAGTCCTCATCGCCGCCGGCACGCAACCCAACACGGTGCTGGCGCGCGAGGAAGGCGTGAGCCTCGCTTTGGACGGCAAATACTTCCTCGCCTGCGACGAGTCCGGCGCCCCGGTGAGACCCGAGCGCCACACTTCCAAGCCCGAGCGCCCCGAGGTGCTGCTGCACCGCTATCCGGACGGCCGCTTCATGAGCTTTTTCGGCGACCTGCACCCGTCCTACTTCGGCAACGTGGTGAAGGCGATGGGCAGCGCGAAGCAGGGGTTTCCCGTCGTGAGCGGTGTACTTTCAGGCAGGAAACCTTCCTCCGCGCTGGACGACGCGACCTTCCTCGCCCGCCTGAATCGCGACCTGCGCGCGGTGGTGCACGAGGTGCGGCGCCTGACGCCCGCCATCATCGAGGTCGTGCTGCGCGCGCCGGTCGCCGCGCGGCGCTTTCGGCCCGGCCAGTTCTACCGCATGCAGAACTTCGAGGCCTTCGCGCTGCACGTGCCCGGCACCACGCTCGCGATGGAAGGCCTCGCGTTGACCGGTGCCTGGGTGGACCGGGAGAAGGGTTTGATATCGGTGATCGCGCTCGAGATGGGTGGCTCGGCCGACCTGCTCGCCTATCTGCAGCCCGGCGAGCCTGTGATCCTGATGGGCCCGACGGGGACCCCTACCGAGATTCCCCATGGCGAAAACGTCGTGCTCGTCGGCGGGGGCCTCGGCAACGCGGTGCTCTTCTCGATCGGCCGGGCGCTGCGTGCCGCCGGCTCCAAGGTCGTCTACTTCGCCGGCTACAAGCATCTGGCCGACCGCTACCGCGTCGAGGACATCGAGGCCGCCTCCGACGTCGTCGTCTGGTGCTGCGACGAGGCGCCCGGCTTCACCCCGCGCCGCCCGCAGGATCGCGGCTTCACCGGCAACATCGTCGAGGGCATGCATGCCTACGCTTCCGGCGCGTTAGGCGCCCAGGCAATTGCGTTCAGCGCCACCGACCGCATCATCGCCATCGGCTCCGACCAGATGATGGGCGCGGTTGCCGCCGCAAGGCATGGCGTTCTGCAGCAATACCTGAAGCCCAGCCACCGGGCGATCGGCTCCATCAACAGCCCGATGCAGTGCATGATGAAAGAAATCTGCGCCCAGTGCCTCCAGCCCCACATCGACCCGCAGACTGGCAAGACCACCTACGTCTTCTCCTGCTTCAACCAAGACCAGCCCCTCGACCAGGTCGACTTCGGGGCCCTCGCCCAGCGGCTGGCGCAGAACGGAGTCCAGGAAAAACTCACTGCGCTCTGGATTGGTCGCTGCCTTAAGCAGTTGCCGCCGCCCGCAGAGCGCAAGGCGGCCTAGCCGCCGAGAAACAGCCGCGCCACGTCGGGGTTCTTGATCAGTTCATCGCCCGGCCCGGCGAGCGCCAGCTCCCCCGACACCAGCACGTAACCCAGGTCGGCAAACTCCAGGCCCTTTTTCGCGTTCTGCTCGACCATGATGATGGTCTTGCCGTCCTTGTGCTGCAGGTCGTCGAGGATCTGGAACACCATGTCGATGAAGCGCGGCTCGAGACCGATCGAGGGCTCGTCGACCAGCAGCACCTCGGGTTCCATCACCAGCGCGCGCGAAATCTCCAGCAGCCGACGCTCGCCTCCCGAGAGCACGCGCGCCTTGTGGCGGCGGCGCGCCGCCAGGCGGTCGTACTTGGCGAAGATGCGCTCGGCCGAGGCTTTCGCGGCAGAGGTCGAATGCAGCAGGTAGCCGCCCATCCACAGGTTTTCCTCGACGGTCATGTCGGGGAACACCGACTTGTCCTGCAGGATGTAGGCGATGCCCGCCTCTTTCAGCTTGCGGTCGGCGGTAAGCGGCGTGACGTCGCGCCGCGCCGCGCCTTCGCCGACGAAGATCTTGCCGCCGAAGATGCGCGTGAAGCCGAATATGGAGTGCAGCACCGTCGACTTGCCGGCGCCGTTCGGGCCGATCAGGCACAGCGACTGGCCCTTGGCGACGTGCAGCGTGAAATCGTGCAGGATCTCCATGTTGCCGTAGCCGGCGCGCAGGCCCTCGATCGACACGAAAGGCCGGTCGTGCGCGAGCTTGCGCAACTTCTCCGCGCCGACGACGACGCGCATCTGCTCGGCCTCGCGCGCGACGTCCTCGACCGAAATGACGGTGTCGACGTCGCCGACGTGGTAGCCGCCGGCGCGCCCGCCCGGGCCGACGCTCATCAGTGCGCTCCCAGGTAGGCGTCGATCACGCGCTGGTCATCCTGGATCTTCTCCGGCGGGCCTTCGGCGAGCAGCTCGCCGTGCGACATGCAGTAGATGTGGTCGGCGAGGTTCATGATGACGCGCATGTTGTGCTCGATGACGAACAGGGTGATGCCGAAGTCCTTGTTCGCGCGCTTGAGCCGGTCGACCAGGCCGTTGATCAGGGTCGGGTTGATGCCGGCGGTCGGCTCGTCGAGCAGCAGCACCTTGGGCTCGTTCATCAGTGCCATGGCAAACTCGAGCAGCCGCTGCTGGCCGAACGACAGCGAGCCTGCCACCAGATTGCGTTTCGTGTACAGGCCGACGAATTCCAGCAGCCGCTCCGCGCGCTCGAGCAGCTCGGCCGGATAGCGCCGGAACATGTCGCGCCACTCACTGTCGCGGTGCGGGAGCGAAATCAGCACGTTGCGGATGCAGTCCATCTTGGCGAACACCCGTGTCTGCTGGAAAGTGCGCAGCATGCCCAGGCGGGCGATGGTCTGCACGTTGAGGCGAGAGATTTCCTGGCCCTCGAAGCGGATCGAGCCGCTGTCGATCGGGTGATAGCCGACGATCGAATTGAACAGCGTGGTCTTGCCCGAGCCGTTGGGGCCGATCAGGCCGGTGATGCCGCCTTTCGCCACGCGCATCGAGACATTGTGGTTGGCGACTACACCGCCGAACGCCTTGGTGACGCCCTCGATCTCGATGACGGGCGTGCTCACGGGCCACCGCCCGCCTTCGCCGGCTTCGCCTCGACCTGCGCCCCGAACCACCCCGGCTTGCGCGCGCGCACCCAGCCCAGGACGCCCTGCTGGAAAAACACCACGTTGACGATGATCAACAGGCCGAGCACCACGTATTGCCAGCCGAGCAGGTAGGTCCACGTCACCTCGCGCAGCGCATAGAACAGCGTGGCGCCGATGACCGGCCCCCACAAGGTGCCCTTGCCGCCGAGCAGGGCCATCGCCACCATGAAGATGCCGAACGTGAGGGTCGGGTATGCCGTCTCCATGGGCTCGATGAAGCCGGTCATGTTGCCGAACAGGGCTCC
>JAOTWE010000079.1 GCA_029863065.1 Betaproteobacteria bacterium | reverse complement strand
CTTCTCCATGGAGGAAGGCACGATCACGACGCTGCTCGGCGCCAACGGCGCCGGCAAGACGACGACGCTGCGCGCGCTGTGCGGCATGGTGAAGACGCAGGGCGAAGTGCGTTTCGCCGGTGAGCGCATCGACAGCAAGGCGACCGAGGATATCGTGCGCAGGGGAATCGCGCACGTACCCGACGGCCGCGGCACTTTCGTGAACGTCACCACCGAGGAAAACCTGCGACTTGGGGCGTACACGCGCAAGGACCACGGCGCGGTGGCATCCGATCTGGAGCGCGTTTACGGCTATTTTCCGCGCCTGAAGGAACGCCGCGGGCAGCAGGCCGGCACTCTGTCGGGCGGCGAGCAGCAGATGCTCGCCGTTTGCCGCGCGCTCATGCTGCGGCCCAAGCTGATGCTGCTCGATGAGCCCTCGTTCGGCCTCGCGCCGCTCATCGTCCGGGAGCTGTTCGAGATCCTGCGCACGGTGAATGAAAAGGAGAAAGTGAGCATGCTGGTCGTAGAGCAGAACGCGGCCATGGCCCTGGAGCTTGCCGATCACGCCTACCTCATCGAGACCGGGCGCATGGTGCTCTCCGGCACGGCCGGCGAGATCAAGAGCAACGACGCCGTGCGGCGCTCGTACCTGGGTTACTGAGGGCGACGCCATGGAAGCCTTTCTGCACCAGGTGCTCGCCGGGCTTGCGACTGGCGGCATCTACGCCAGCCTCGCGCTCGCGCTGGTGATGATCTACCAGGCGACGCACCTCGTGAACTTCGCCCAGGGCGAGCTGGCGATGTTCGCCACCTACTTCGCCTGGAGCCTGATCAACGCCGGCATGCCCTACTGGCCAGCGTTCCTGCTCACCGTGGTGTTCGCCTTTCTGCTCGGCGTACTGATCGAGCGCATCATCATTCGCCCGGTGGAGAACGCGCCGGTGCTCGCGGTGGTGGTGGTGTTCATCGCACTGCTCGTCATCCTCAACAGCGTCACCGGCTGGATCTTCAGCTATACCATCAAGACCTTCCCCAGCCCGTTTCCCGCCGAGCCGATCTTCGGCCAGTACATGTCGGCGCATGAAGCTGGTGCCATCGGCGTCACACTGGTGGTGCTCCTGCTCCTGTACGCGTTCTTCCGCTTCACGCCCCTTGGCCTCGCCATGCGCGCGGCGGCGCAAAATCCCGATTCCGCGCGCCTGGTGGGCATCCGCGTGGGCTGGATGCTGGCGCTCGGCTGGGGCCTCGCGGCCGCCATCGGCAGCGTCGCCGGCATGATGGTGGCGCCGATCGTGTTTCTCGACCCGAACATGATGGGCGGCGTGCTGCTCTACGCCTTCGCGGCGGCGCTCGTCGGCGGCATCGATAATCCGGCCGGCGCGGTGTTCGGGGGGTTCCTGGTCGGCGTGCTGGAGAACGTGCTTGGCGCCTTCGTCATCGGCAACGAGTTGAAGCTTGCCGTGGCGCTGGTGCTGATCATCGGCGTATTGGTGGTAAGGCCCTCGGGCTTCTTCGGCAAGGTGTTCGTGGCCCGCGTATGAGCCGGCGCCAGCTCATACTCATCGCATTATTGCTGCTGGCAGCGTGCGCCCTGCCTTTCTTCGTCAGCAACTACCGCACGTTCCAGTTCACGTTGGCGCTGGTTTACTCGATCGCGTTGCTCGGCCTGAATCTGCTCACCGGCTACAACGGCCAGATCTCGCTCGGCCACGGCGCGTTCTACGCCATCGGCGCCTACTGCGCGGCGATCCTCATGGACCAGTACGGCGTGCCCTACTGGGCCACGCTGCCGGTCGCGGCAGTGGTGTGCCTCGTCGCCGGCTTCCTGTTCGGCCTGCCGGCGCTGCGCCTCGAGGGCCTGTATCTCGCGCTCGCCACCTTCGCGCTCGGCGTGTCGCTGCCGGCGCTGCTCAAATACCACCACCTCGAAAAATGGACCGGCGGCGTGCAGGGCATCGTCATCAACAAACCCGAAGCGCCCTTCGGGCTGCCGCTCAACGCCGACCAGTGGCTGTATTTCTTCACGCTGGCGGTGGCGGTGCTGATGTTCGTGCTCGCGTGGAACATGCTGCGCGGCCGCGTCGGGCGCGCCATGGTCGCCATCCGCGACCACCATATCGCCGCGGAGGCGATGGGCGTGAATACCGCCATGGTCAAGTCGCTCACTTTTGGCGTCTCCGCCATGTACACCGGCATCGCCGGCGCGCTCGGCGCCATCGCCATCCAGTATGTGGCGCCCGACAGCTTCAATTTCTTCTTGTCGATCATGTTCCTGGTCGGCATCGTCGTCGGCGGGCTCGCCTCGATCTCCGGGGCGATCTACGGGGCGCTGTTCATCCAGTTCGTGCCCAATATCGCCGACGAGATCTCGAAGGCCGCGCCGTGGGCGATTTTCGGAGTCTTCATGATCGGCTTCGTGTACCTGATGCCGATGGGGGTTGCGGGCGCCGTGCGCGTGGCCATGGCACGGCTTTCGAGAATGACGCAGAATAGGCAACGGTCCATCTGAGGAGGAAACCATGAAATTTGTACCGATTGCAGCACTGCTCGCGGTCGCGCTCGCGTCGCCGGCGGCCCTGGCGCAGAAGAAGTACGACCCGGGCGCCAACGACAAGGTCATCAAGATCGGCAACACCAACCCCTACAGCGGCCCCGCCTCCGCCTACGGCCAGATCGGCAAGTCGATCGGCGCCTACTGGAAGATGGTGAACGACAAAGGCGGCATCAACGGCCGCAAGATCGAGTGGATCTCCTACGACGACGGCTACAGCCCGCCGAAGACCGTGGAGATGGCGAGGAAGCTTGTCGAGCAGGACCAGGTGCTGTTCGTGTTCCAGCCGCTCGGCACGCCGCCCAACTCCGCGATCCACAGATACATGAACGCGAAGAAGGTGCCGCACCTCTTTGTCGCCACCGGCGCGACCAAGTGGAACGACCCAAAGAATTTCCCCTGGACCATGGGCTGGCAGCCGAACTACCAGACCGAGGGGCGCATCTACGCTGAGCACATCCTGAAAAACAATCCCAAGGCGAAGGTCGGCGTCCTTTATCAGAACGACGACTACGGCAAGGACTACCTCAAGGGCTTCCGCGACGGCCTAGGCGATAGGGCCGCGAGCATGATCGTGAAGGAAGTGTCCTATGAAACCAGCGACCCGACTGTCGATTCGCAGATCGTGCAATTGCAGGCTTCCGGTGCGGACACGTTCTTCAACATCACCACGCCGAAGTTCGCTGCGCAGGCAATCCGCAAGGCCTACGACACCGGCTGGAAGCCGATGCACTACCTCAACAACGTGTCGACTTCGATCGGCTCGGTGTTGAAGCCCGCTGGTCTGGAGAAGGCAGAAGGCTTGATCTCCACTCAGTACCTGAAGGAGCAAACCGACGAACAGTGGAAGGATGACCCAGCCATCAAGGAGTGGGAAGCCTTCATGAAAAAGTACTACCCTGACGGCGATCTGTTAAGCAGCTTCCCTCTCTATGGCTACACGGTGGCGCAGACCCTGCACCAGGTGCTCAAGCAAGCCGGGGACAACTTGACCCGTGCCAACATCATGAAGCAGGCAGCGAGCCTGAAGGATTTCCGGCCGGACACCATGCTTCCCGGAATCCGCATCAACACCAGCGCCACGGACTTCGCTCCCATCGAGTCGGAGCAGCTCGTGCGCTTCGACGGTCAGCAGTGGAGGCGTTTCGGCCCGATTATCGGCAAGTAGCGTAACGGCACTGAGCAACTAAAGCGGGCGCGGTGCGCCCGCTTTTTCTTCTTATACGCTCGCCTCTTCGTGGCGACGCAGGGCATCGCCCCAGTTCTTTTCCCACTCGCCGCCGACGAAATCGCGCACCGCGCCATCGGCCTGAAAGAAGCGGTTGGGAATCTGGAACATGGCGATCGACAGGTTGCCGTCCGGCCCCGCCCAGGCCTCGTGGCGGCTGCCCGCCGGGCGCCAGACGAAGTTGCCGGGAGTGACCGTGCCCTCGCCGCACACCAGCGTGCCCGCGAGCAGGTAGGTCTGCTCGATGAGCACATGCTCGTGGTCCGGCAGCTTCGCCCCCGGCGCCATCTTGAGCAGCACCGTCAGCAGCCCGGACGCCCGGTCGACAAGCAGCGTCTTTTGCTCGACGCCCGGGAAGACCGTCTTTTCCCAGGGCAGCGCCGCCACGTCGACAAAGCGCGAGGCGAGGGGCGGCAAATTGGCATGATTGCTCGCTTTCGGTGTCATTCCGGCCATGAGTTCCTCCTCTATGCTTTCCTGTGTTCCCCCACCCGCACGATCTTCATCGTGTTGGTGCCGCCCGCCTTGCCGATCGGCTCGCCGATGGTGAGCACGATCAGGTCGCCCAGCTTCACCACGCCATTCTCGACCAGCACCTGCTCGGCCTCGTGCAGCAGCTCCTCGCGGTCGTGGCCGACGTACTTCACCATCAGGGGGTAGGTGTCGCGGAATAGCGCGCAGCGATAGCGCGTCGCCGTCTGCGAGGTGAGCGCGTAGATCGGCACGCCGCAGTTCAGCCGGCTCATCCAGAGCGCGGTGGCGCCGGACTCGGTGAGTGCGGCGATCGCCTTCACCTTGAGGTGGAACGCGGTGAACAGCGCTCCCATGGCGATCGACTGGTCGACGCGCGTGAACACGCGGTTGAGGAAGTCCTGCTCAAGGCTGATGGACTGCGTCTGCTCGGCCTCGATGCAGATGCGGTCCATGGCTTCGATCGTCTCCACCGGGTAGCTGCCGCTCGCCGACTCGGCCGAGAGCATCACGGCGTCGGTGCCATCGAGCACTGCGTTGGCCACATCCGATACCTCGGCGCGCGTCGGCACCGGGCTGGCGATCATCGACTCCATCATCTGCGTCGCGGTGATGGTGAGCTTGTTCTGCTCGCGCGCGAGGCGAATCATGCGCTTTTGCAGCGCCGGCACCGCCGCGTCGCCAACCTCCACGGCGAGGTCGCCGCGCGCCACCATGATGCCGTCGCAGGCGGCCATGATGCTGAGCAGCACGTCGTGCTTCACCGCTTCCGCGCGCTCGATCTTGGCGATCAGCATCGCCTTGCCGCCGGCCGCGCGCAGCAGCTCGTGCGCCATGTACATGTCGGCGCCCGACTTGGGAAAGGACACCGCGAGGAAGTCGGCGCGGATCTTCGCCGCCGTGCGGATGTCCTCCATGTCCTTCGGCGTCAGCGCCGCCGCGGTCAGGCCGCCGCCCTGGCGGTTGATGCCCTTGTTGTTGGAGAGCACCCCGCCGTGCCGTACCATGGTATGCACTTCCTCGCCGCGCACCACTGTCACGTCGAGCACGATCTTGCCGTCGTCGAGCAGCAGCACGGCGCCTTCCTCGACGTCGCGCGGCAGCTCCTTGTAGTCCAGGCCGACGCGCTCGGCGTCGCCGAGGTCGCAAGTCGCGTCGAGGATGAAGGGCGAACCTTTCTTCAGAGTGGCCTTGCCGTCCCTGAACTTGCCGATGCGGATTTTCGGCCCCTGCAGGTCGCACATGATGGCGACCGTGCGCCCGGTCTTGCGCCCGATCTCCTTGACCAGCTCGGCGCGCTTCTCGTGGTCTGCGGCGCTGCCGTGCGAGAAATTGAGCCGCACCACATCCACGCCCGCGCGCACCATGCGCTCGAGCACCGCAGGATCGCTGGAAGCAGGTCCGAGGGTGGCGACGATCTTGGTGCTGCGGAGCATTTTTCAAAGTGTATCATCGGCTTATGGATGAACCGCGGTCGAGCACGGGCGGCGAGGAGTTGCTCGTCGTCTGCCTCTGCGCGGCGTGGTGCTATATCTGCAATGATTTTCGCGCCGCGTTCGCCGGCCTTGCGCGCGCGCACCGCCACGTCGGATTCATTTGGGTCGATATCGAGGAAGACCGCGCTCTGGTCGGCGATGTCGATATCGATGACTTTCCGACACTGGCGGTATTCCGCGGCAATACCCCGGTATTCTTCGGCGTCACGCGGCCGCAGTCGCCGGTCGTAGCGCGCACTCTGGCGTCACTGCTCGGAGCGGAGCCGCAGCCGGTCGCGGTGCCGCACCAGGTCGCGGCGCTGCCGCGCTCGCTCGGCAGCCGCCGGCGCGAGGCTCCCGCCTAGGCGCGCGCTTCGAGGACCGCCACGGCCGGGAGAACCCGGCCTTCGAGAAATTCGAGGAAGGCGCCGCCGGCGGTGGAAATGTAGCCAATGCGATCGGCGATGCCGAATTTATGGATCGCGGCCACGGTATCGCCGCCGCCGGCGATGGTGAACGCGCGCGAGGCGGCGATCGCGCGCGCCACCGTCTCGGTGCCCGCAGCGAACGGTGCCTTCTCGAATACGCCGACCGGCCCGTTCCAGACAATGGTGCCGGCATCCTGCAGGCTGTCGGCATAAGCCGCCGCGGCCCGCGGCCCGATGTCGAGGATCATCTCGTCGGCGAGGACGGCATCGGCAGCCTTCGCCACGCCGGGTCCGTCCATGCTTTTGCCGACCACCACGTCTTCGGGAATCGGCACGCGCGTCGCCGCCATGATTGCGCGCGCGTCGCCCACCAGATCGGGCTCCGCGAGCGACTTGCCGACCGATTTGCCGGCGGCGAGGAGGAACGTATTGGCGATGCCGCCGCCCACGATCAGGCGATCCACCTTCTTCGCCAGTGCCGCCAGTACCGAGAGCTTGGTCGACACCTTGGACCCGCCGACGATCGCCACCAGCGGCCGCGCCGGGTTGGCCAGCGCCTTGCCGAGGGCATCGAGCTCGGCCGCCATCAACGGACCGGCGCAGGCCACCTTGGCGAACTTGGCCACCCCATGCGTGGTCGCTTCCGCGCGGTGCGCCGTGCCGAAGGCGTCGTTCACGAAGACGTCGCAGAGCGCCGCGATCTTCTTCGCCAGCGCCTCGTCGTCTTTCTTCTCGCCCTTGTTGAAGCGGCAGTTCTCCAGCAGCACTGCTCCCCCCGGCGCCACTTCCACGCCGTTGAGCCAATCCCGCACGAGCGGCACTTCGCGGCCTAGGAGCTCGCCCAGGCGCCGCGCCACGGGTGCAAGGGAAGCCCTCTCGTCGAACACGCCTTCCTTGGGCCGCCCGAGGTGCGAGGTCACCATCACCGCGGCGCCCTGGGCGAGCGCCTGGCGCATTGCCGGCACGGAAGCGCGGATGCGCGTGTCGTCGGTGATCTGGCCGGCCTCGTCCTGCGGCACGTTGAGGTCGGCGCGAATGAACACGCGCTTGCCGCGCAGGTCGAGTTCCGCCATGCGCTTGAAGCGCATGGCGCTACTTTGCATTCATCAATGCCACCGCCACGTCCAGCATGCGGTTGGAGAAGCCCCACTCGTTGTCGTACCAGCTGGCAACCTTGACCAGCACGCCGTCGGCGACCTTGGTGAGCGAGGCATCGACGATCGAGCTGGCCGGGTGGTGATTGAAGTCGGAGGACACCAGCGGCTCGCTGGTGTATTCGAGGATGCCCTTCAAGTCGGTCTGCGAGGCCTGCTGCAGCGCCTGGTTCACCGCATCGACCGTCGTCGGCTTTTTCGCCACGAAGGTGAGATCGACGATCGAGACGTTGATCGTCGGCACGCGGATGGCGTAGCCGTCGAGCTTGCCATTCAGGTGCGGCAGCACCAGGCCCACTGCGGCCGCCGCGCCGGTCTTCGTCGGGATCATGTTGTGCGTGGCCGAGCGCGCGCGCCGCAGGTCCGTGTGGAAGACGTCAGTCAGCACCTGGTCGTTGGTGAACGAGTGCACCGTGGTCATCAGCCCCGAGACCACCCCGATGCGATCATCGAGCGCCTTGACCAGGGGCGCGAGGCAATTGGTGGTGCAGGAAGCATTGGAAATCACGGCGTCGGTGGCTTTCAGCGCACCGTGATTCACGCCCATGACGACCGTGCGGTCGACATCCTTGTCGCCCGGCGCCGAGATGACCACCTTCTTCGCGCCGGCCGCGAGGTGGCTCGCGCCGCCCTTCGCCTTGCCGTTGAACAGGCCCGTGCATTCCAGCACCACGTCCACGCCGAGCGCCTTCCAGGGCAGCTTCGCCGGGTCGCGCTCGGCGAGCACCTTGAGCTTGTCGCCCTCCACGGCGATGGCGTCGCCGCTCACGGACACCGAGGCGCCGAAGCGGCCGTGCGCCGTGTCGTACTTGAGCAGGTGGGCGTTGGTCTTGGCGTCGCCCAGATCGTTGATGGCGACGAACTGCAGGTCGTGCTTCCTGCCGCCTTCGTAGTGCGCGCGCAGGATCATGCGGCCGATGCGGCCGAATCCGTTGATGGCTACCTTGATTGTCATGAGACGACGCTCCTTACCGCGTTTTCGATGTGTTCGGCCGTGATGCCGAAGTGCTTGAAAAGGTCCGCGGCGGGCGCGGATTCGCCGAAGCGGTCGATGCCAACCACCGCGCCCTTCAGGCCGACGTACTTTCTCCAGAAATCCGTGACCCCCGCCTCGACGGCGACGCGCGGCAGATTGGGCGGCAGCACGCCGTCGCGGTAGGCCGCATCCTGGCGGTCGAACACGTTGGTCGAGGGCATGGACACCACGCGCACCGGCAGGTCCGCGGCCGCGAGGCGCTTTTGCGCCTCGAGCGCGAGGGGCACTTCGGAGCCGGTCGCGATCAGTACCGCCTTCGCCCAGGGGGCGTCGGACAGCACGTAGCCGCCGCGCCGCACTTGGGCGAGTGCCTCCTCGCCGCGCAGCGCAAAGGCAACGCTCTGGCGCGAAAACAGCAGCGCGCTCGGGCCATCCCGGCGCTCGAGGGCGCAGGTCCAGGCTACCGCCGCCTCCACGGTATCGCAGGGGCGCCAGACGTCCATGTGGGGTATGAGTCGCAAACTGGCCGCGTGTTCCACCGGCTGGTGCGTGGGTCCGTCCTCGCCCAGGCCGATCGAGTCGTGGGTAAACACGTAGATCACGCGCTGGCGCATGAGCGCCGCCATGCGCAGTGCGTTGCGGGCGTAGTCCGAAAAGACGAGAAACGTGCCGCCGTAGGGGATGAAGCCGCCGTGCAGCGCGACGCCGTTCATGATGGCGCACATGCCGAACTCGCGCACGCCGTAGAAGAGGTAGTTGCCGCCGGCGTCGCGCGTGATGGTGCGCGAGGCCTTGGCCATGGTCAGGTTCGAGCCGGTGAGGTCCGCCGAGCCGCCGAGCAGCTCCGGCAGTTCCGGCAGCAGCGTCTCGAGGACGTTCTGCGACGCCTTGCGCGTGGGGACGGTCTCGGCCCTGGCGTGCACATCGGCGATCAGCCGGCCCAGGCGCTGCTCGAAATCCTTGGGCAGGTCCCCAGCCAGGCGCCGACGGAGCTCCGCAGCATCGGCGGGGTACTGCGACGTGTACTGCTCGAAGAGCTTCTGCCACCGGCGCGCGGCGCGCTTGCCCGGCGCGCGCGCGTCCCACGCGTCGTAGATGGCCTGCGGAATTTCGAAGGGCGCATGGCTCCAGCCGATCGCCACGCGCGTCGCCGCCACCTCCTTCTCGCCGAGCGCCTCGCCGTGCGCCTTGCCGGTTCCGGCGCGTGTCGGCGCGCCCTTGCCGATGATCGTCTTGCAGCAGACGAGCGTCGGCCGGGACTTCTCGCGCTTTGCCTTCTTCAGCGCGCGGTCCACCGCCTCGACGTCGTGGCCGTCCACGCCAGCGATCACCTGCCAGCCGTAGCCCGCGAAGCGCTTGGGCACGTCGTCGGTGTACCAGTGCGCGATGGGGCCCTTGTCCGAGTCGATCGAGATGCCGTTGTCGTCGTACACGGCGATGAGCTTGCCGAGGCCGAGCGTGCCGGCGAGCGAGCAGGCCTCGTGCGAGATGCCCTCCATCATGCAGCCGTCGCCGAGAAATACGTAGGTGTGGTGGTCGACGACGTCGAATCCGGGGCGGTTGAACTGCGCCGCGAGCAGCCGCTCCGCGAGCGCCATGCCGACGGCGTTCGCCACGCCCTGGCCGAGCGGCCCGGTGGTGGTTTCGACGCCCGGCGTGAGGCCGAACTCCGGGTGCCCCGGCGTTTTCGAGCCGAGCTGGCGGAAGCGCTTCAGTTCCGCCAGCGGCAAGTCGTAGCCGGTGAGGTGCAGCAGCGCGTAGAGCAGCATCGAGCCATGCCCGTTGGACACGACGAAGCGGTCGCGGTTGGGCCAGGCCGGATCGGCGGGGTTATGCCTGAGGTGGCGGTGCCACAGGGCCACCGCGATCTCCGCCATGCCCATCGGCATGCCGGGATGGCCCGACTTGGCGGCTTCCACGGCGTCCATGGCAAGCGCGCGGATGGCGTCGGCGAGCTCGCGATCGGACGCTGGGGAATTCATCGGAGCGCGGAATTATACTCGGCGACATGGCGCTCCTTCCGTTCTCCAGCCCGCAGGACTTCGAGCATCGCGTGCACGGCGCGCGGGACGCCGAGGGCCTGTGGTTCGTATTCCGCGGGGATCGGCTGCTGGTGGAGGTCGGGCCACCCGATCCGCGCCCGGGCGATGATCCGCGAGTGCGCGAGCGGCCCAGCTGGGCGCGCCTGCCGTTGCAAAAAAACAACAACCTGTTGTGGTCGGCGCCGCTCCGAACGCTCTATTTAGGGGGTCTAAGCGGGCTGGATTGCTGGGCGGCGGAAGTCGCCGAGGCGAGCGCGCCGCCGGGCTACGAATGGGTGGGCCTGCGCGCGCTGTTCTCGGTGCTGGAGGACGCGCATTTCGCGCTGGCGGGCCGCGCCATCCAGCTGCTCGACTGGGACCGCAGCCACCAGTACTGCGGCCGCTGCGGCACGCCGACGCAGCCGCGCGCCGAGGAGCGGGTGCGCGTCTGCCCGGCGTGCAAGCTTGCCGCCTACCCGAGGGTGGCGCCCGCGGTGATGGCCCTCGTACGGCGCGGCCGCGAGTTGCTGCTCGGGCGCAGCCCGCACTTCCCGATCGGCATGTACAGCGCGCTCGCCGGCTTCGTCGAGCCCGGCGAGACGCTCGAGCAGTGCGTGGCGCGCGAAGTCGCCGAGGAGGTCGGCGTCGCGGTCACCAACCTCGAATACTTCGCCAGCCAGCCGTGGCCGTTTCCCCACAGTCTGATGATCGCGTTCGTCTGCGACTGGGCCGGCGGCGAGATTAGCGCGCAGGAAGGAGAAATCGAGGCCGCGGATTGGTTCGATGTATTGCAATTACCTAAACTTCCAAGCAAAATCTCGATCGCGCGGCGCCTGATCGACGCGGTGACTGCCGAGATGAGGCGCAAATTTGCAACCGGCGCTTAGCTTCGCACGCGTAAGTGCGAGGCGGCCCAAGCGGGGTATTGCACGAATTGAACGACATCATAGAACTCGGTTTTTCGCCGCAAGGCGGTAACGCGGGGGCGCAGCCTGGATCGGTACGTGCGGGGCTGCGCCTTCTCGTTTTTCGGGGGGAACGGACATGAACGGTCTGCATCTCATCGGTGATCTGGGCGGCTGCCGCTGCGACCCGCGCCTGCTGCTCGACGGCGCGGAGTTCAAGGGCAAGTGCCTGGAGTTCGTGCGCGACGCCGGCCTGACGACGATGGACGCGAGCTTCCACCAGTTCGACGGCTCCGGCTTCACCGGCACCGTGGTGCTCGCCG
>JAOTWE010000316.1 GCA_029863065.1 Betaproteobacteria bacterium | reverse complement strand
CGCCGAGCGGCGCAAGAAGTCCGAAGCCGCCGGGCGTCTGCGCGGCATCGGCCTCGCCTGCTTCCTCGAAGTGGCGGGCGGCGCGCCGCTCACCGAAACCGCCGACCTGCGCTTCGAGGCCGACGGCACCGTGGTGCTGCGCACCGGCGCGCAGGCCATGGGCCAGGGGCAGATGACGACCCTGCCCCTGATCCTGGCGAAACAATTGCAGGTCGATGCCGCGCGCATCCGCATCGTGCAGGGCGACAGCGACGAGGTGCCGGGCGGCATACCGACGGTCGCTTCGCGCTCCACGATGATGGTGGGCGGCGCGATGGGGCTTGCCGCCGACGAAGCGATCAGGAAGGGCAAGGGCTTCGCCGCCGAGTTGCTCGAGGCGGCAGCTGCGGACATCGAATACGGCAAGGGCACGTTTCGCGTCGCCGGCACCGACCGCACCGTAGACTGGAGCGAACTTGCCAGGGACAAGGGCCGCGAGCTCGATACCGTGGCCACTTTCACCGCGGCCGAGATGAGCTTCCCGAACGGCTGCCACGTGTGCGAGGTGGAGATCGACCCCGAAACGGGCGTGGTCGCGGTGGTGGGTTACGCCGCGGTCGACGACGTCGGCAACGTCGTGCACCAGACCATCGTCGAGGGCCAGATCCACGGCGGCGTCGCGCAGGGCCTCGGCCAGGCGCTCGGCGAGCAAGTGGTCTACGGCGACGACGGGCAGCTCCTCACCGCGTCCTTCATGGACTACACGCTGCCGCGCGCCGGCGACCTGCCGATGCTCAAGCTCGGCCACCACGTCGCGCCCTGCACGACCAATCCGCTCGGCGCCAAGGGCGCGGGCGAATCCGGCGTCGCCGGGTCGCTGCCCGCGGGCGTGAGCGCGGTGATCGATGCGCTTGCCGCGCGCGGCGTGACGCACCTGGACATGCCGCTGACGCCGCAGCGCGTCTGGCAGGCCTTGCACAAGGGGAGGAAAGCATGAACACGTCGGCGAAAGACCTGCGCGTGCTGGTGACCGCCGGGGCGGCGGGTATCGGCCTCGCGATCGCGAAGACCTTCCGCGACCACGGCGCGAAAGTGCACGTGTGCGATGTCGACGACAGGGTGCTCGCCCAGCTCGACATGGACATTCATCGCACGAAGGCGGATGTGGCGAGCGCCGCCGATGTGGAGCGCCTGTTCAAGGAGGTGCAAGGCTCGCTGGGCGGGCTCGACGTGCTGGTCAACAACGCCGGCATCGCCGGGCCCACCGCCAAGGTCGAGGACATCAGGATCGAGGACTGGGACCGCTGCATCGCCATCGACCTGAACGGCATGTTCTACTGCACCCGCATGGGCATGCCGCTCATCAAGGCCGCCGGCGGCGGCTCGATCGTCAACCTCTCCTCGACCGCCGGCCGGCTCGGCTTTGCGCTGCGCACGCCCTATGCGGCGGCCAAGTGGGCGGTCGTGGGATTCACGCAAAGCCTCGCGGCCGAAGCGGGGCCTGACGGCGTGCGCGCGAACTGCATCCAGCCCGGCGTGGTAGAAGGCGAGCGCGTCGAGCGCGTGATCGATGCCAAGGCCAAGGGCCTCGGCATCTCGAGCGACGAGATGCGTGCGCGACTGCTCGCCACCGTGAGCCTGGAGACGATGGTCAGTGCGCAGGACGTAGCCAACACGGCGCTGTTCCTCGCCACCGACGCAGGCAAGCACATATCCGGGCAGGCCATTTCGGTCTGCGGCGGCGTACGCTACATGGTCTAGGGGAGGAACAACAATGGCAGCAGCCCAAGGCAAGGTCATCATCACGTGCGCGGTGACGGGGTCGATCCACACCCCGAGCATGTCGCCGCACCTGCCGGTGACCCCGGCCGAGATTGCCAGGGCCGCCATCGGCGCGGCGCAGGCGGGCGCCGCGATCGTGCACCTGCACGCGCGAAACCCGAAGGACGGCAGCCCCTCGCAGGACCCGGCGCTGTTCCACGAGTTCCTGCCGCAGATCGCCGTGGCGAGCGACGTGGTGCTCAACCTCACCACCGGCGGCGCGGCGACGATGACGATCGAGGATCGCCTGCAGCCCGCCCTGCAGCTCAAGCCCGAGGTCGCCTCGCTCAACATGGGGTCGATGAACTTCGGCCTGTACGAGATGCTCACCCGCTTCAAGGAGTTCAAGCACGACTGGGAAAAGCCCTACCTCGCCGACTCCGACGAGCGCATCTTCAAGAACACCTTCCGCGACATCGCCTACATCCTGACCTCGTGCAGCGAGAACGGCACGCGCTTCGAGGTCGAGTGCTACGACATCGGCCACCTGTACACCGCGGCGCACTTTCTCGATCGCGGCCTGCTGAAGCCGCCGCTGTTCATCCAGTCGGTGTTCGGCATCCGCGGCGGCATCGGCGGGCATCCCGAGGACGTCATCCACATGAAGCGCACGGCCGATCGCCTGTTCGGCGACGCCTTTTACTGGTCGGTGCTGGGCGCCGGCCGCAACCAGATGGCGATCGCCGCCCAAGCCGCGGTGATGGGCGGCAACGTCAGGGTCGGCCTCGAGGACAGCCTGTGGCTTGGGCGCGGGACGCTGGCGAAATCCAACGCCGAGCAGGTGGCCAAGGCGCGGCGCATCATCGAGGAAGTCGGGCTG
>JAOTWE010000078.1 GCA_029863065.1 Betaproteobacteria bacterium | reverse complement strand
TCGCGCTCGAAGGCAGCCTGCGCCGCTCTGCGGCGGCAGCGGACGAAGAGGGCCTGTGGCGCCGCGCCTGGCGCCGTCTGGCCGGCTGGCTCATCGAGCGCCCGAGCGAGGACTTCGCCGAGTCGGTGCCCGACGACGTGCTCGCCACCGGGCGCGACATCGCCGCGGCGCTGCAGGGCACGCCGGGCACGCGCACGCGGCGCACGCCCGACGGCCGTGCGGTGGTGATATCGGCAGCGCACCCGGTGTGGAACGGCAACGAGGTCGCAGCCGCCGTGGTGGTTGAGGAAACCACCAACCCGATCGCCAGCCTGCGCAGCGACGCGCTCGAGCGGCTCCTGCTGCTCACCCTGGTCGCGTTCGCGGGCACCGCGGCTCTTCTTATTGGTTTCGCGACGCGCCTCTCGCAGCGCATCCGGCGGCTGCGCGACGAAGCCGAAAGCGCCATCGACGCGCGCGGGCGCCTGGCGCGTCTCGCCGCCGGCTCCGATGCAGGCGACGAAATCGGCGATCTGTCGCGCAGCTTCTCGGCGATGCTCGCACGGCTCGCCCAGCACCACGTCTACATGGAAAGCATGGCCGGGCGGCTGTCGCACGAACTGCGCACGCCGATCGCCGTGGTGCGCTCGTCGCTGGAAAACCTGAAGCTCGCCGCCACGCCCGAGGAGATCCGCACCTACGTGGCGCGGGCCGAAGAGGGTCTCGGCCGGCTGAACACCATCCTGCAGCGGATGAGCGAGGCCACGCGCCTCGAGCAGGCGCTGCGCACCGCCGAGCGCGAGCGCTACGACCTCGCCGCCTTGGTGCGCGGCTGCGTCGAAGGCTATCGGCTCGCCTACGCCACAACGCCGATCGCGCTCGAACTGCCGGCGCGTGCGCTCGAAGTCTCGGGGTCGGCAGACCTGGGCGCACAGATGCTCGACAAGCTGGTGGAGAACGCCGTCGAGTTTTCGCCTCCCGGAGAAACCGTGCGCGTCCGGCTCGAGGAGCAGGGCCGCTACGCGCTGCTTGCCGTGCACAACAAGGGCCCCACGCTACCCGCGGCGATGCGCGCCCGCCTGTTCGAGTCGATGGTTTCGGTGCGCGAGCCGCGATCGGGCGCCACGCCGCACCTCGGGCTCGGGCTGTACGTCGCGCGCCTGATCGCCGAGTTTCACGGCGGCGCCATCGAAGCCGCCGATGCGGCAGCGGGCGACGGCGTCGTCCTGCGGGTGCACCTGCCGTTGGCGCGCTAGAATCGCGCGTTCCCTGCGAGGCTTTACCGATGAAACCCCTGTCGGAGCTGCGCGACGCGGCCCGGCTGCGCGGCCTGCTTTTCGACATCGACGACACGCTGACCACCGACGGCCGGCTGACCGCCCAGGCCTACGCGGCGCTCGAGCGGCTGCATGCGGCCAGGCGCCTGGCGATCGCGGTGACCGGCAGACCCGCCGGCTGGTGCGACCACATCGCGCGCATGTGGCCGGTAGATGCGGTGGTCGGCGAGAACGGCGCGTTTTACTTTCGCTACGCATACGGTAAGCTGCAAAAGCGCTACCAGGACGCTGCCGACGAGCGCGCCGCCAAGCGCGCGCGGCTCGGCGCCATTGCCGAACGCATTCTTGCCGCGGTTCCCGGCTGCGCCCTGGCCTCCGACCAGGCGTATCGCGATACCGACCTGGCGATCGACTATTGCGAGGACGTGCCGCGGCTGCCGCTCGAAGCTGCCGAGCGTATCGCGGCTCTGATGCGCGAGGCGGGCTTGAGCGCCAAGGTCAGCTCGATCCACGTCAATGGCTGGTTCGGCGATTACGACAAGCTGGCGATGTCGAAGACGCTGTTCGCCGAGAAGTTCGATACCGACCTCGACGCCGCCAATGCCCAATTCGTGTTTGCTGGTGACTCGCCCAACGACGCACCGATGTTCGGCTACTTCCGCAATTCGGTGGGTGTCGCCAACATCGCGCGCTTCGCCGGGCATCTCGCCGCAGCGCCGAAGTACGTCACGCAGCGCGCATCCGGAGCGGGATTCGCCGAGTTGGTGGCCTTTCTCCTCGGAGAAGCCTGATGGAATGGTGGTGGGCCTACCTCGCGATCGGCGCCGCGGTGGGATTCCTCGCAGGATTGCTCGGCATCGGCGGCGGCATGGTGATGGTGCCGATGCTTTTCTTCGTCTTTACCGCGAAGGGCTTTCCGCATGAGCATCTGATGCATTTCGCGCTTGGCACCGCAATGGCGACCGTGGCATTCACGTCCGCCGCGAGCGTGCGCGCGCACCATCGCCACCAGGGCGTCGACTGGCATGTAGCGCGCGCTATGGCACCGGGCATCGTCGTCGGCTCGCTCGGCGCCGCGCTGGTCGCGGGGTTCGTGCCGACGCGGCCGCTCGCCGTGTTCTTCACTGCCTTCATGTTCTACGCGTCGGTGCAGATGTTCTTCGAATCCACGCCCGTGCCGACGCGCGGTCTGCCGGGACCGACGGGGCTGTTCGCGGTGGGCGCGAGCATCGGCGCGGTCTCGAGCATCCTCGCCGCGGGCGGGGCATTCCTCTCGATCCCCTTCCTCCTGCGCTGCAACGTGTCGCTGCGGCGCGCCATTGGCACCGCCGCGGCGAACGGCTTTCCGATCGCCGCCGCAGGTACCGCCGGCTATGTCGCGCACGGGCTGCGCGCGCCGGACCTGCCGGCCGGCAGCCTCGGCTTCGTCTACCTGCCGGCACTGGCGCTGGTCGTCGCGGCGAGCATTCCGCTCGCGCCGCTCGGGGCGCGCCTCGCCCACCGACTGCCGGTGCGGCGCCTGCGGGTCGTCTTTTCGCTCATGCTGCTCGCGCTGGCGCTGCGCATGCTGGCAAACTTGTGGTGAAGGAGGATTGAGATGGCGGGACCCTTGGCAGGCATACGCGTGCTCGACCTTTCCCGCGTTCTCGCGGGACCCTGGGCCGGGCAGAATCTCGCCGACCTCGGCGCCGAGGTGATCAAGATCGAGCGCCCGAAGGTGGGCGACGATTCGCGCGCCTTCGGCCCGCCCTGGGTGAAGGATGCCCAGGGCCGGGACACGAAGGATTCTGCCTATTTCACCTCGGCGAACCGCGGCAAGAAGTCGATGACGGTAAACCTCTCGCAGCCTGAAGGACAGGAACTGGTGCGGCAGCTCGCGGCAAAGAGCGACGTCCTGCTCGAGAACTACAAATTCGGCGACCTGCAGCGGTATGGGCTGGGGTACGACGACCTGAAGACCATCAACCCACGCCTGATCTATTGCTCGGTCACGGGGTTCGGCCAGACGGGCCCCTACCGCGAGCGCCCGGGCTACGACTTCATGATCCAGGGCATGGGCGGGATGATGAGCGTCACCGGCGAGCCGGACGGCGCCCCCGGCGGCGGCCCGCAGCGCGCCGGTGTGCCGATCGCCGACATCATCACCGGCATGTACGCCTCGATCGCCGTGTGCGCGGCGCTCGCGCATCGCGCGCACTCAGGAGCCGGCCAGCACCTCGATCTCGCGTTGCTGGATTCGCAGATCGCGCTGCTCGCGTATCAGAACACCAACTACTTTGCGACCGGCAAGCCGCCCGCGCGCATCGGCAACCTGCATCCGAACATCGTGCCCTACCAGCCGTTCCGTGCGAGCGATGGCGAAGTCATCCTGGCCTGCGGCAACGACAATCTGTACCGCAAGTTCTGCGAGGCGGCGGGCTGCACGGAGCTGGCGGCAGACCCGCGCTTCGCGACGAACGGCAAGCGCGTGGAGAACCGCAAGGAGCTCACCCGGCTCCTGGGCGAGATCTTCGCCAGGCGCACCAAGAAGGAATGGGTGGACCTGCTCGACGCCGCGGGCGTGCCGAACGGCCCGATCAACGACATCGCGCAGGTGTTCGCCGAGCCGCAGGTGAAGGCGCGCGGCGTGAAGATCGAAGTCGAGCATCCGGTCGCCGGCAAGCTGCCGATGGTCGCGAGCCCGATGCGCTTCTCGGCGACGCCGCTCGAGCACAAGGCGCCGCCGCCGCTGCTCGGCGAGCACACGGAGGAGGTCCTGCGCGGGCTGCTGGGGAAGAGCGCCACCGAGATCGCGCAACTGCGCGCGGGCGGCGTGATCTGAGCGCGCTTACTGGGTGCGCAGGCGCGGGTCGAGCGCGTCGCGCAGCGAGTCGCCGAACAGGTTGAAGCCGAACACCGCCAGGCTGATGGCGAGGCCCGGGAAAAATCCCATCCAGGGCGCAGTCTCGGCAAACTCGATCGCGGCGCCGCGCAGCATCAGGCCCCAGGCGGCGACCGGCTCCTGCACGCCGAGGCCGAGGAAGGAGAGCGACGCCTCCAGCAGGATCGCCTGGCCGAGGAATGCGGTCAGCATGATCAGGTAGGGCGCCATCACGTTCGGCAGCATGTGGCGCAGGACGATGCGCGCATCGGTGAAGCCTGCAGCGCGCGCCGCGTCGACGTAGGGCATCTCACGCACCGCCAGGGCGCTCGAGCGCACCACGCGCGCGCAACGCGGGATCATCGGGATGGCGATGGCGAAGATCACGTTCTGCAAGCCGGTGCCGAGGATCGCCACCACCGCGAGCGCGAGGATGATCAGTGGAAACGAGATCAGCACGTCCATGATGCGCTGCACGATCATGTCGATCCGGCCGCCGAAGTAGGCGCTGGCAACGCCGATCAGCGCACCGAACGTCGCACCGATGAAGGAGGCCCCGAGTCCGACGATCAGCGCCGTGCGCGAGCCGAACACCATGCGCGAGTACACGTCGCGACCGAAGGTGTCGGTGCCCAGCCAGTGCTGCGCGTTCGGCGCCGAGAGCATCGCGCCGTAGTCGGTGGTGAGCGCGTCGTAAGGCGCAAGCCAATTCGCCGTGAGCGCGACCAGCACCATCACCAGGATCATCATCGCGCCGATCGCGCCGAGCGGCCGCTGCCGGGCAAAGTCGTAGGTCGCCTGCAGCCAGCGCGCGCGCGGCTTCCCGGCGCGTGCGATGCTTTCCAGGGTTTCCTTGGTGACGGCCATGGCTAGCGGTAGCGGATGCGCGGATCGAGCCAGGCGTAGGCGATGTCGGTTGCGAAGTTCACGAAGATGAACACCGAGGCGACGATCAGCACCAGTGCCTGCGTGAGCGTGTAGTCGCGGTGCGAGATCGCCTCTACGAACAGCATGCCCAGGCCGTTCAGGCTGAATACCTGCTCGGTGACCACCAGCCCGCCCATCAGGAAAGCGAACTCCAGGCCGATCACGGTGATCACCGGCAGCATCGCGTTCTTCAGCGCATGGCGCGACAGGATCAGCTTCAGCCACAGTCCCTTGGCGCGCGCGGTGCGGATATAGTCCTCGCGCAGCACTTCCAGCATCGCCGAGCGCATCATGCGGGTGGCTACTGCGGAGTAGCGGTAGCCGACGGCGAGCGCCGGCCAGATCAGCTGCGCGAGGTTTTCCCAGGGGTTCACCCAGAACGACGTAAAGACCATCGGCGGCAGCCACTTGAAGATGATCAGCATCGCCAGAATCATCAGGATGCCGAGCCAGAACGACGGCATCGCCAAGCCGGCGATCGAGAACACCCGCACCGCGTAATCGATCCACGTGTCCTGCTTGACCGCGGCGAGAATGCCGAGCGGGATGGCGAGCAGCGTCGCCACCACGGTGGCCATGATCGCGAGCTGCAACGAGAGCTCAAAGCGCAGCTTGAGCTCCTCGGTGATAGGCGCGCCGGTCCACATCGAGACGCCGAAGTCCAGGTGCAGCAGACCCCACATCCAGGTGGTGAACTGCTGCCAGAGGGGCTTGTCCAGGCCGAGCTTCGCGCGCTCGATCGCCATGACGGCCTCCGAGCTGTACTGTCCCTGGGCCATGAAGCGGACCTCGACGATGTCCCCCGGAACCACCCGCAGCAGGAGAAAAATGAGGACCGCGACCCCGAAAAGGGTCGGGAACATCAGCAGGAACCGCTTGAGGATGTAATGGGTCATCGGGCGAACCGCCGGCGGCGGGGATTCCTCCCGCCGCCGACCGCTGGCACCCTATCCGTCTATTTCGACAACCACACCGTGTCCAACTGGTTGTTGAGGTAATGGCTGGGCGTGATTTGCCAGCCGTGGACCCTCGCGTTCTGCGGAATGATGCGATGCCACTGCAGGGTCATGAGGTAATGCGCCTCTTCGTCGAGCAGGCGGCGCTCGAACTGCCTCAGGTAACGCGTGCGCTCCGCGGCGTCCGTCGCCCGGGACTGCTTCTCGTACAACTCGTCCAGAACCCGGTCGGTGTAATAGCCGTAGTTGTCATCGTTCTTGTCGTGCGAGATGAACTTGTAGATGTCCAGGTCGGGTTCGACGATGTAGCCGCACTGGAAGTCCATCGCCACATCGAACGCGTCGGGCTTGCGCAGCACTGTGCCGTAGTAGGCGGCGGCCTCGACCACCTGCTGCTTCACGTTCAGGCCGACCTGGCGCCACTGGTCGATCAGCCAGATTGCCAGCGGCTCGTACGGCATCGGCGTGCCGCGGTTGTAAAACGTGAACGTAAAGCCCTCGGGCACGCCCGCTTCCTTCAGCAGGCGTCTTGCCTCGGCACGCGACTTGTCGATGTCGGGCCAGTACCCGGTGAGCTTCTTCAGCTCCTCGGGCGGAGTCGCCCACGGCGTCCCGGGCACCTGGATACCCGCCACGTCCTTCACGATGGCGATCTTGCTCAGGGTCTCGGCCGCGCTCCAGCGGTCGAGGGCGAGCGACAACGCCCGCCGCACGCGCTTGTCGTCGAACGGTTTCTTGGTGTGATTGATCGCCACCAACAGGATGCAGTCCCAGGCACTTTCCTGGAACTTGATCTTGTCGCCCATCGCGTTGGTCAAGGCTTCCTTGTCGGCCGGGGTAAAGCTGCGGAACTGGGTGAGGGAGCGCTCACCACGCACCGCAGCAACCTGCGCCGAGTGCGAGCGCACGAAAAGCGCCCGGTAGCCGTCCAGGTAGGGCTTGCCTTTGTCCCAGTAGTTCGGGTTCTTCTTGCCGACCCAGTGCGAGCCCTTGACGTGCTCGACAAACGTGAACGGGCCGGTGCCCATGATGTGACTCTCGTACCAGTGCATGTCTTTCGCCAGGATGTCGGCCTTGTAGATGAAGTTCCAGGGCGAAGCGAGCGACTGCAAGAACGCGCCGGAGGGCCATTTCAGCTTGAAGCGAATCGTGTAAGGGTCGGGTGCCTCGACTTCCTTCACGACGAGGTAGGTCGCCTTGCGCACGCTGGCGACGCCTTCCGGCGGGAAGATGATCTTGTCGTAGGAAGCCTTGACGTCCTTAGAGGTCATCTCGTCGCCGTCGTGAAACTTGACGCCCCGGCGCAATTTGAACGTAAAGGTCAAATGGTCGCTCGACTCAGTCCAGCTCTCGGCGATATCGCCGATCGGCTTGGTCCCGGTCGGATCGGTCGGATCGACGCGCAACAGCGTGTTGTAATGCGGCGCGATCGGGTGGATCAGCCCGAAGGTCTGCTCGCGGGGCCCGTCGTAGGACGGCGGCTCCGAGGGCACGGTGAAAACCAACTCACCCCCGTATTGGGGTGTTTGGGCCTGCAGCGGGATGGCGAACAATGCGCCTGCCACGACAGCCAGAAAACCTACGAGTTGCTTCATCATGATGCGCCTCCTCCTCGATATGACCGGGGTCCCTGCGATGGGGAACACTCAGTTCTGAACTACACTTAATAAGAGGGATTGTTCCCTTCTGTCAAGCTAGATGGCACGCCGCCCAGTGCCCAGGGCGGATTTCCCTCAGCGGCGGGATTTCCGCACTGCAGCGATCCACTGCAATCGGGCAGCGGGGGTGAAACACGCAGCCCGAGGGTGGTTTAAGGGCGCTGGGCACCTCGCCGCGCAGCACGGTGCGCTCGCGTTTCGCCTCGATCTTCGGATCGGGGATCGGCACCGCGGAAAGGAGCGCGCGCGTGTAGGGGTGCAGCGGCTCGTCATAGATCGCCTTGCGGTCGGCGAGCTCCGCGATCTTGCCGAGGTACATCACCGCCACGCGGTCGGAGATGTGTCGTACCACCGAAAGGTCGTGCGCGATGAAAAGATAGGTCAGCCCGAGCCGCGACTGCAGATCCTCCAGCAGGTTGATGATCTGCGCCTGGATCGATACATCGAGCGCGGACACGGGCTCGTCGCACACGATGAGTGCGGGCTCCATGGCAAGGGCGCGCGCGATGCCGACGCGCTGGCGCTGGCCGCCGGAAAGCTGGTGCGGGTAGCGCTTGTCGTGCTGTGGCAGCAGCCCCACCTGGGCAAGCAGCTCGCGCACGCGCAGCTCGCGCTCGCCCTTGTCGCGACGGATACCGTGCACCTTGAGCGGCTCGGCGAGGATCTGGCCAATCGTCATGCGCGGGTTGAGCGAGGAATAGGGATCCTGGAAGATCACCTGGACGCGGCGCCGCACCGCGCGCAGCTCGGCCGCGTCCAGCGTCACCATGTCGATGCCTTCAAAAACGATGCTGCCACTCGTGGGCCGCTCGAGCTGCAGGATGCAGCGCCCGGTCGTGGTCTTGCCGCAGCCCGATTCGCCCACCAGGCCGAGCGTTTCGCCCTTGCGGATCGAGAAGCTCACGCCGTCGATCGCGCGCACGACGCCGACTGGCTTGGTGAACATGCCGCCGCCGATCGGGAAGTGCTTGACGAGATCGCGTACCTCGAGCAGTGCGTCGCTCATGCCACGGGCTCCTTGGCGAGGCTCGCGGATACCCAGCATGCCGACATGTGGCCCGCGGCGCCGCAAGCGGCGAGCGGCGGCACCTCGGTACAGCGCTCGACGCGGTAGGCGCAGCGCGGCGCGAACGCGCAGCCGGGCGGCAGACGCGAAAGATCCGGCGGCTGCCCTTCGATCGGATCGAGCTTCGCGCGGATGGGCTCGTCCAGGCGCGGTACTGAGCGCAGCAGCCCGAGGGTATAGGGATGGCGCGGATCGGCGTAGATTTCCGCGGCGGTGCCGCGCTCGATGATGCGCCCGGCGTACATGACGTTGACGCGATCCGCGTAGCGCGCCACGACGCCGAGGTTGTGCGTGATGATGAGCATCGCCACGCCGAGGCGGCGCGAAAGATCCTGCAGCAATTCCAGGACCTGCGCCTGGATGGTGACGTCGAGTGCGGTGGTGGGCTCGTCGGCGAGGATCAGCGCCGGATTGCAGCCGAGCGCCATGGCGACCATCATGCGCTGGCGCATGCCGCCGCTGAACTGGTGCGGGTACTGCGCCAGGCGGCGCGCCGGATCCGGAATGCCGACCAGCCCGAGGAGTTCGATCGCGCGCGCGCTGGCCGCCGCCGGGCCCATGCCGAGGTGGATTTCGAGGCCCTCGGTGAGCTGGCGCCCGATCGTCAGAACCGGGTTGAGCGAAGTCATCGGCTCCTGGAAGATCATGGCGATGTCGCGCCCGCGCACGTCGCGCATTTCCTCCTCGCTGAGCTTGAGCAGGTCGCGTCCCTTGAACACGATCTCGCCCCCGACGATGCGCCCGGCAGGCTCGGCCACCAGCCGCATGATGCTCAGCGCCGAAACCGACTTGCCGCAGCCCGACTCGCCGACCAGCGCGACGGTCTCGCCTTCGTCGACGTCGTAGGACACGCCGTCGACGGCGCGCACGACACCGGCAGACGTCAGAAACTGCGTCTGCAGATTCTTCACTTCGAGCAGCTTTGCCACCTTCCCCCTCCTAGTAGGGTGGCCTCGGGCCGGGCAGTCTAACATGGCGAAATTCCTCTTGGCACCAGTTACTCGATGAGCAAACGCACGTTAGGGATCTGCAGCGCGGTGCACACGCTGCACGACGGCCTGGCCGACGTGACCTACGTACTGCTGCCGTTGCTGGCCAGCGCCTTCGGCCTGTCGCTCGCGCAGGTCGGCTTGATTCGTGGGGCGCACCGCGCTGCGATGGCGGCTTTCCAGATTCCCGCGGGCATCGTCGCCGAGCGTTTCGGCGAGCGCGAACTGCTGGCGCTCGGCACGCTCGTCGCCGGCGCGGCGTTCGCCGCGCTGGGCTTTGTGCAGGGATTCTGGGCCATCCTGGCGGTGCTGTTCTTCGCCGGCGCGGGATCCGCGGTCCAGCATCCGCTCGCCTCGACGCTCGTCTCGCGCGCCTATCCCGTGCAGGGTCGGCGCGCCGCACTCGGCACCTACAATTTCGCCGGCGACGTCGGCAAGTTCGCCTTCGGCGGCTTGTTGTCCCTGCTGCTGCTGGCGGGAGTCGCGTGGCAGGTGCCGGTGATCGGATTCGGATCCGTCGCGGCCGTGATGGCAGTCGCCGTGCTTTCCCTGCTGGCCCCAAGAACGCAGGCAGGATCCCCCGCGGCGGCCGCGCCGGCGGGCCACGCGACGGACTGGGGCATCAGTGACCGGCCGCGATTCCTCGCGCTGTGCCTGATCGAGATTCTCGATTCGAGCACGCGCAGCGCGTTTCTGACGTTTATCGCCTTCCTGCTGATCGCGAAGGGCTTGGCCGTGGGCTGGGCCGCGGCCGCGGTACCGCTGGTACTGGCTGGAGGCATGGCGGGCAAGCTCGCCTGCGGCCTGCTTGCGGAGCGCCTTGGCGTCGCGCGCATGATCATCATTACCGAAATCGGCACGGCGAGTGGCATCCTCGCCGTGCTCGCCCTTCCCGCCGGTGGCGCGCTCTTGCTGCTGCCGCTGCTCGGCGTCGTGCTGCAGGGCACCTCGTCGGTGCTCTACGCCACGATCGGCAAGTACGTCCGGCCCGAGCGGCTGTCGCGCGCCTTCGGCCTGTTCTACACGGTGGGCTCGGTGTGCGGCATCGCGGCGCCTCTCGCCTTTGGGCTGCTCGGCGACCGGCTGGGCGTGCATGTCGCCATCGCCGTGCTCGGCGGCCTGATTCTGCTCACCCTGCCGCTGGTCATGGTGCTGCGGCCGCACCGGCCGGCGCCGGCACGAGCGTAACCTCGGTTTCGCGCTCGAGCCGCCAGAGGCGCTCGAGCAGCGCACGCGCCGGCGCCTCGCCGATCACCGGCACGGCCAGCTCGAGGTATTTGGCCTCGAGCTCGCGATCGTCAAGCGGCAACTCGGGATCGCCCTTGCGCGTGGGCTGCAACAGGCTGCGGCTGCGCCCGTCGCGGGTGTCCATGACGACCCGCGCCGCCCGCCGCGCCGGAAAGGCCGCGTCCAGCTCGGCGTCGATCGATGCGTCGATGCATTGCATCAAGGCGCGCGTCGCCGGGTCGCCGAGAGGCCCGGGACCGAAGGCGGCGAGCCGCACGCTGCCGTGGCGCAGTGCATGCGCAACGACGTACTTCAGCGAAAAGCGTGCTTCCGCCGGCGTGCGCGGTTCCTCGATTCCAGAGACTTCGAGCGCCGCGCGGTAGCTGCCGATGCGCACGCGCGCGATGTCGCGGGCGGCAACGCCCAGCGCCGCCTGTGCGGCGAGCGCGCCGTCGATCGCGGCGAACGTGTGGCCGCAGCAGGCGTGGTTCTTGAACGTCATGCGCGTGATGTGGAACTCGGCGCCGAGGGTGGCAAAGGCCTTTGCCCAGTCCGGCGCATCGCCCATCGCGCGGCCGAATCCGGCATCGCCTTCGATTACGTCGAGCGA
>JAOTWE010000077.1 GCA_029863065.1 Betaproteobacteria bacterium | reverse complement strand
GCGGCTTCCTGCATCGCCACCGCCTGCGCCAGCTCGGCCACCGACATTCCGGAGAGCACCGCCAGCGCGGTGCGCGCCCCGACGCCGGCAATGCGGATCAACTGGCGGAATACCGAGCGTTCTTCCAGCGTGTAAAAGCCGTAGAGCGCCTGCGCGTCCTCGCGCACCACGAGGTGCGTGTGCAGGGTCACGGCTTCGCCGGTGGCCGGCAGGCTGTAGAAAGTGCTCATCGGCACGTCGAGCTCGTAGCCGACGCCGTTGCAATCCACCATCACCTGCGGCGGATGCTTGGCGGCGAGCTTGCCTGAGAGCCGGCCGATCACGCGAGCCGCCCGCGCTTCATGCGCAGCCCGCGCATGGACAGGCGGCCGAGCTGCGCGCCGTGCGCGTGGCAGATGGCGCAGGCGAGCGCATCGGCCGCGTCCGGGCCGGGGTCGCCCGCGAGCGCGAGCAAGCGCTTCACCATGTGCTGGACCTGAGCCTTTCCCGCCTGGCCGTTGCCGACCACCGATTGCTTGACCTGCAGCGCAGTGTACTCGGCGACCGGCAGCCCCGCGAGCACGGCGGCGCAGATCGCGGTGCCGCGCGCCTGGCCGAGGGCGAGCGTCGATTGCGGGTTGACGTTGACGAATACCTTTTCCACCACCACCTGCTGCGGGCGGTGCGTGGCGATCACCTCGCTCAGGCCCTCGAGCAGCGTCTTCAGGCGCTCGGCGAGCTCGCCGCGGCCCGATTTCACGCAGCCGCTGGCGACGTAGCCGAGGCGCTGGCCGTTCTTGTCGATGACACCGAAGCCCGTGACCTGCAATCCGGGATCGATGCCCAGGATCCTCACGCGTCCTCGAGCACCGCGGTGGTGTAGACGTCCTGTACGTCGTCCAGCGATTCGAGCGCGTCGAGCAGGCTGCGCATGCGCTGCGCGTCGCTGCCGGCGAGCACGGCTTCGGCGGTCGGCTTCAGCGTCACCTCGGCGAGCTCGGGCCTGAGCCCGGCCTTGTCCAGCGCCGCCTTGACCGCGTGGAAGTCACCCGGCGGACACAACACCTCGATCGAGCCGTCTTCATTCGCCACCACGTCCTCGGCGCCGGCCGCCAGCGCCGCGTCCATGACCTGCTCTTCGCTCGCGCCGGGCGCGAACACGAACTGGCCGCAATGCTTGAACAGAAAAGCCACCGAGCCGTCCGAGCCGAGATTGCCGCCGTTCTTGGTGAACGCGTGGCGCACTTCGGCCACCGTGCGCGTGCGGTTGTCGGTGAGGCAGTCGGCGATCACCGCCGCGCCGCCGGGCCCATAGCCCTCGTAGCGCGCTTCCTCATACGACACGCCCTCGAGCTGGCCGGCGCCGCGCTTCACGGCGTTCAGCACGCTGTCCTTGGCCATGTTGGCCTCGCGCGCCTTGTCCATCGCCAGACGCAGGCGCGGGTTGGTCGCGGGATCGCCGCCGCCCAGCTTCGCGGCGACGGTGATTTCCTTGATCAGGCGCGTGAACACCTTGCCCTTTTTCGCATCCGCCGCGGCCTTGCGGTGCTTGATGTTCGCCCATTTGCTGTGACCTGCCATGCGATAATTTTACCGCCATGCCTACTCCCCTCCTCGTCGCCAAGAGCGGCGCGCTTGACCTGATTCTGCTTTCCAACCTCGCGAACCGCCACGGCCTGATCACCGGCGCGACCGGCACCGGCAAGACCGTGACGCTGCAGACGCTCGCCGAGCAGTTCTCGCGCGCGGGCGTGCCGGTGTTCATGGCCGATGTGAAGGGCGATCTGTCGGGCATGGCCAAGCCGGGCGGCAGCCATCCCAAGGTCGCCGAGCGCGCGAAGAGCCTGAAGCTCGAGCTCAAGTACGAAGCGTGCCCGGTCGTGTTCTGGGACGTCTTCGGCAAGAGCGGCCACCCGGTGCGCGCCACGGTGTCCGACATGGGACCGCTGCTGCTCGCGCGCATGCTCGCGCTGAACGACACGCAGGAAGGCGTGCTCAACCTGGTATTCAAGATCGCCGACGACGCCGGCCTGCTGCTCCTCGACCTCAAGGACTTGCGCGCCATCGTGCAGCACGTGGGCGACAACGCCGCGCAGTTCACCACGCATTACGGCAACGTGTCCGCGGCGTCGATCGGCGCCATCCAGCGCGGGCTGCTGACCCTGGAGAACCAGGGCGCGGCGCAGTTCTTCGGCGAGCCGATGCTCAACATCGCCGACCTGATGCAGGCCGAAGGCGGCAAGGGCGTCGTCAACATCCTGGCCGCGGACCAGCTGATGAATTCGCCCAAGCTCTACGGCGCGTTCCTGCTGTGGATGCTGGCCGAGCTGTTCGAGCAACTGCCCGAAGTGGGCGACCCGGACAAGCCGAAGCTCGTGTTTTTCTTCGACGAGGCGCATCTGCTGTTCGATGACGCGCCCAAGGCGCTGCTCGAGAAGATCGAGCAGGTGGTGCGCCTCATCCGTTCGAAGGGCGTCGGCGTATTCTTCGTGACGCAGAACCCGCTCGACATCCCCGAGTCGGTGCTCGGCCAGCTCGGCAACCGGGTGCAGCACGCCTTGCGCGCCTTCACCCCCAGGGACCAGAAGGCGGTGAAGTCCGCCGCCGAAACCATGCGCCCCAATCCCAAGCTGAAGATCGAACAGGCGATCACCGAGCTCGGCGTGGGCGAGGCGCTGGTCAGCCTGCTCGACGAGAAGGGCCGCCCGAACGTGACCGAGCGCGCTTTCGTGGTGCCGCCGGGCAGCCAGCTCGGTCCCGTGACCCAGGCCGAGCGCAGCGCAGCGATCGCAGCCTCGCCACTCGCCGGTCATTACGAGAAGGTCGTCGACCGCGAGTCGGCCTACGAGAAGCTCAAGGCGCGCACGGAACAGGTTGCGCAGGAGCAGGCGGCGGAAGAACCGAAGGAGCGCAGTGCGGCCTCCGACATTCTCTTCGGCAGGACCGGGCCGCGCGGCGGCCGGCAGTCGCAGGGCCTGCTCGAAGCGATGGCGAAAAGCGCTGTGCGCACCGTAGGCTCGCAGGTCGGGCGGGAACTGATCCGCGGGGTACTGGGGTCCCTGCTCGGCAAGCGTCGTTGAGTCCAGCGGGTTACCGCGGCTGGGGCATGCTGTTCGCCCTCGGCGGCACCGTCGCGTTCGCCTTCCGCCCGGTGCTGATCAAGCTGGGCTACGCGTCGGCGCCGGTGAGCGCGACGACGCTGCTGTTCCTGCGCATGGTCCTGTCGCTGCCGTTCTTCGCCGCCGTGGCGTGGTGGCTGCGGCGCGCGCCGCCGCTCGCGCGGCGCGACTGGGCGGGCATCGTCGGCCTGGGCTTTCTCGGCTACTACCTCGCCAGCCTGCTCGATTTCCTCGGCCTGCAGTACGTGCCCGCCGGTCTCGGCCGGCTGATCATGTTCCTCTACCCCACGCTCGTCGTCATCTTGTCGGCGCTCTTTCTGTCGCGGCGGCCGACGCGGCGCGAGCTGGCGGCGCTCGCCATGACCTACGCCGGCATCGCGCTCGTGCTTTCGCGCCAGCTCGGCGCCGCGCCCGAGCATCGCCAGTTCCTTTTCGGCGCTGCGCTCGTCTTCGGCGCGGCCATGTGTTACGCGGTATACCTCGTCACCGGCAGCCAGCTGGTGAAACGCGTGGGATCGATGCGCTTCACCGCCTACACGATGATGGTGTCGACGGCGCCCGCGCTTGTGCAGTTCGCAGCTCTCGAAAGTCCCGCCGCGCTGCAACTGCCGGGCGAAGTGTGGCTGTACGCCATCCTGCTTGCGACGGTGTGCACCGTGTTGCCCGTGTTCCTTGTCGCCGAGTCGTTGAAGCGGATCGGCGCCAACCATTTCGCGCTCATCGGCGGGCTCGGCCCGGTGACCACGGTGGCTGCCGATTTCGCGTTGCTGGAAGGCGCACTCACGCCGCTGCAGCTCCTGGGCGGCGCGCTGGTGATCGCGGGTGTATTGTTGGTATCCCTCAAGAAAGGCTAGACACCATGGATCTCGGCATCAAGGGCAAGAACGCGCTCGTGTGCGCGGCATCGAGGGGGCTGGGCAAGGGCTGCGCCATGGCGCTCGCGCGCGAAGGCGTGAATCTGGTCATCACCGCGCGCGGCAAAGAAGCGCTGGAGGCGACGGCGGAGGAAATCCGCAAGAGCACGGGCGCCAAGGTGACGGCGGTAGCCGGCGACATCACCACGCCGGAAGGCCGCGCGCAGGCGCTCGCCGCCTGCCCGAACGCGGACATTCTCGTCAACAACGCCGGCGGCCCGCCGCCCGGGGATTTCCGCAGCTGGTCGCGCGAGGACTGGATCAAGGCGATCGACGCCAACATGCTCACGCCCATCGAGCTCATCAAGGCGACCGTGGACGGCATGATCGCGCGCAAGTTCGGCCGCATCGTCAATATCACCTCGGCCGCGGTGCGCATGCCGATACCGGAGCTGGGCCTGTCGAACGGCGCGCGCACCGGCCTGACGGGCTTCGTCGCCGGGCTGTCGCGCCAGACAGTGCAGCACAACGTGACGATCAACGCGCTCCTGCCCGGACCGTTCGACACCGACCGGCTGCGCGGCAACATGGAGTTCAACGCCAAGAAGCTGGGCAAGACGCCGGCGGAACTGGCCAAGCAGCGTGCGGACGCAAATCCCGCCAAGCGCTTCGGCACCATCGACGAGTTCGGCGCCGCATGCGCCTTCCTCGCCAGCGTGCATGCCGGCTTCATCACCGGCCAGAACCTGGTGCTGGACGGCGGCGCCTTTCCCGGAACCCTGTAGCAACGGAGTTAGAATTTCAAGTTCAACCAGCGAGGTATCCCATGAATGCACCCTCACGCGCTGGACTTCCGTCCCAGCCCCTGAAAGACCCGAAACTCTTCCGCGAACAGTGCTATATCGGCGGCGCCTGGACGGCCGCCGACGGCGGCAAGACCTTCGCCGTGCGCAATCCCGCAAACGGCGCGCAGCTCGGCACCGTGCCGGACATGGGCGCGGCGGAGACGAAAAAGGCGATCGCCGCGGCCGAAGCCGCCCTGCCAGCCTGGCGCGCGAAGACCGCCAAGGAACGCGCTGCCATCCTGAGGAAATGGAACGATCTAATCCTCGCCAATCTCGACGATCTGGCGCTGATCCTGACCAGCGAGCAGGGCAAGCCGCTCGCGGAGTCGAAGGGCGAGGTGACCATCGGCGCGGCCTACGTCGAGTGGTTCGCCGAAGAGGCCAAGCGCATCTACGGCGACACCATTCCCACGCCCTGGGCCGACCGCCGGATTTTGGTGGTCAAGCAGCCGGTGGGCGTATGCGCGGCGATCACGCCGTGGAACTTCCCGCACTCGATGATCACGCGCAAGGTGGCGCCGGGGCTGGCCGCGGGCTGCACCGTGATCCTCAAGCCCGCCGAGCAGACGCCGTACTCCGCGCTCGCGCTCGCCGAGCTTGCCGAGCGCGCCGGGTTTCCGAAGGGCGTGCTGAACATCCTCACCGGCGACGCGCCGGCGATCGGCGGCGAGCTCTGCGCCAACCCGGCGGTGCGCAAGATCTCGTTCACCGGCTCGACCGAAGTCGGACGGCTGCTGATGAAGCAGGCGGCGCCCACGGTGAAGAAGATCTCGCTCGAGCTCGGCGGCAACGCGCCGTTCATCGTCTTCGACGACGCCGACATCGACGCCGCGGTGGAAGGGGCGATGGTCTCCAAGTACCGCAATACGGGCCAGACCTGCGTGTGCGCGAATCGCCTTTTCGTGCAGGACGGCGTGTATGACAAGTTCTCCGCCAAGCTCGCCGAGAAGGTGAAGGAAATGAAAGTCGGTGCCGGCACCGAGGCGGGCGTGGTGCAGGGGCCGCTCATCGACCAGGCGGCGCTCGCCAAGGTCGAGGAGCACGTGGCGGACGCGCTCGCGGGCGGCGCCAAGGCGCTCACCGGCGGCAAGCGCCACAGCCTGGGCGGCACCTACTACGAGCCGACCGTGCTCACCGGAACGACACCCAAGATGAAGATCTTCCGCGAGGAGACCTTCGGCCCGGTGGCGCCGCTGTTCCGTTTCAAGACCGACGACGAGGTGGTCGAGCTCGCCAACCGCACCGAGTACGGCCTCGCGGCGTACTTCTACAGCCGCGACATCGGCCGCGCGTGGCGCGTCGCCGAGCAACTCGAATACGGCATGGTCGGCGTGAACACCGGCTTGGTCACCACCGAAGTCGCGCCTTTCGGCGGCGTGAAGCAGTCGGGCCTCGGGCGCGAGGGCTCCAAGTACGGCTGCGAGGAGTTCGTCGAGGTGAAGTACATCTGCATGGGCGGGGTGTAACGCAAAGAAATGTAGGGTGGGCCAATGGCCCACCCTACAGTTAGCGCAGCAGCAGCCGCATGGCCAGCATCGACGAGGGCGCGAAACCGAGCTTGCGGTAGAGCGCCTGCGCACGCGCGTTGTCGCCGTCGGTAAGAAGCATGACGCGCAGCGCGCCTTCGGCGCGCGCCTGGGCGATGACGTATTCGAGCAACGCCTTGCCGATGCCTTTGCGGCGATGCCCCGGATGCACGATGCAGTCCTCGAGCCCGGCCACCTTGCCGCCCTCGGCGGTGCTGGTGGTGAAGTGCAGCGCGGCCATGGCGATCACCTGATCGCGCTCCCGGGCGACGTAGATGCGGGCACGCGAGGGATCCGCGAGGATCAGCTCCAGCGCCTGGCGCTGCTTCCCCGGGTCGGGCGAAAGCTCGGATTCCTGTGCAAAGAGAGTGCCAAGGAGCTCGACCAGCTGCGGCAGATCGGCGGCTTGCGCGCCGGCGAGCGCGACGCTGGATCGGGGCTCAGCGCCAGGCATGCACCACAATGCGGTCGTTCTGGATTGCCGGCCAGAACGGCTTATACATGTCCCGTCTCAATATCGCCCTGCCGATGCGATGGAGCAGCGGCCGGTAGCGGCTGGAGACGATCTTCGTCCTGGTGAAGCCCGCGGCCTTCAGCATGCCGACGACCGCGGCCGGATTTGGACCGAACCAGTTGCTTTCGTCGCCTGCGAGCTCGTTTCCCGGGTAGAACCGCATCGCCGGATACGAGGTCCAGGTCAGGTCAGTCACGGTCTCGAGAATCAGGTGATCGGCCGTGACGCTGAACACCTTTTCCAGTGCGAGCAAAGGATGACGCAGGTGGTAGAGAACACCAAGAAATAGGACGACATCGAACGTGCCAATCTTGTCGGGCGAGAGCTCCATGACATCGATGTCGAAGTCCTCCACCCGAGAATCGAGCGCCCGCCGAGCCAGTTCGAATGCGGGCTTGCGGCTCCACCACGCATGGGAGTCCGTCGCCAAAACGCGCCTGGCGCCCCGCCGCTCCGCCTCAAACGAGAAGAATCCGTCCCAGGCGCCGATATCCAGGACGGTCTTGTTGCTCAGGTCCTCGGGCAGACCGAGGCGCGGCAAGGTCTGATTCCTCGGATCGTTGCGTCCCGGGGTCGTGACGCCCTGGCCGAGATCGATGGTGTGAAACCACTCGTGCTTTTCGACTTCCAGCCTCAGTTGATCACGATCCATCGGGAAGCCCCTAGACGTTGAATCGAAAGTGCATGACGTCGCCGTCGCGCACCACGTACTCTTTGCCTTCCACGCGCAGCCGCCCCGCCTCCTTCGCGCCCTGCTCGCCGCCGTTGGCGACGAAGTCGTCGTAGGTCGCGACCTCGGCGCGGATGAAGCCGCGCTCGAAATCGGTGTGAATGACGCCGGCGGCCTGCGGCGCGGTCGCGCCCTGCGGCACGGTCCAGGCGCGCACTTCCTTCGGCCCTGCGGTGAAGTAGGTCTGCAGGCCAAGGAGCGCGTAGGCGGCGCGCGCCAGGCGGTTCAGTCCCGGCTCCTCGAGACCGGCGTCGGCGAGGAACACCTTCTTGTCCTCGTCGTTCATGTCAGCGATCTGCGCTTCGAGCGCGGCGCAAATGGCCACCACCGGCGCGCCTTCCCGCTTGCCGTAGGCCTCGACCTGCTCTAGGAGCGGGTTGTCGCGAAAGCCATGCTCGGCGACGTTCGCCACGTACATGGTGGGCTTCATGGTGAGCAGGAAGAAGGGCTTCAACACCGCGAGCTCTTCGCGCGACCAGTCCACCGAGCGCGCCGGGCGGCCGGCGTCGAGCGCGACCAGAGCCTTCTCCAGCACCGCCACCAGGCGCTGCGCCTCCTTGTCGCCGCCGGTCTTCGCCACCCTGGCGTACTTCTGCAGCTGCTTGCCGACCGAGTCGAGGTCAGCGAGCGCGAGCTCGGTGTGGATGGTCTCGATGTCGGACACCGGATCCACTTTGCCGGCGACATGCACCACGTTCGGATCCACGAAGCAGCGCACCACGTGCGCGATGGCGTCTGACTCGCGGATGTTGGCGAGGAACTTGTTGCCCAGGCCTTCGCCCTTGGATGCGCCGGCGACCAGGCCGGCGATGTCCACGAACTCGACCACGGCCGGAATCACCTTCTGCGGCTTGGCGATGGCCGCGATGCGCTCGAGGCGCGGGTCGGGCACCTCGACGATGCCCACGTTCGGCTCGATGGTGCAAAATGGATAGTTTTCGGCGGCGATCGCCGCCTTGGTGAGCGCATTGAAAAGCGTCGACTTGCCGACGTTCGGCAAGCCCACGATGCCGCACTTCAAGCTCATTTCTTGCGGCCGGTGAGACCCTTAAGCAGGCCTTTGAGTAGGCCGGGCTTGTCTTCCTGCGGCGCCGCCTTCTTCGTCTCTTCGGCTTTCTTCGGCTCGACTTTCTTCGCTTCAGCCTTCTTTGGCTCGGCCTTCTTTGGCTCGGCCTTCTTCGGCTCGGCCTTCTTCACCAGGGGCTTGTCTTCGCTGTGCAGCTTCTGCATCGCGCCCTGCGTATCGCCGGCGAGCATCAGCGGCACGTGCTCGAGCGCACGCGCGATGGCGCCTTCGATGGCCTCACGCTCCTCGGCGGGCGGCTTCTCCAACACGTAGTCCGCGCCCGAATCGCCGTTCGGGCGGCCGACGCCGATCCTGAGCCGCCAGTAGTCGTGCGTGCCGAGGCGCTGCGAGATGTCTTTCAGGCCGTTGTGCCCGGCGATGCCGCCGCCCTGCTTCAGGCGTGCCGTGCCCGGCGCGAAGTCGAGCTCGTCATGCACCACCAGGATCTCGTCGGGCGGGATCTTGAAGAAGCCGGCGAGCATCTGCACGGCGCGGCCGGAGGCGTTCATGAAGGTCTGCGGCATCACCAGCCACAGGCCGCCCTCCTTGCCGACCAGCGCCTGGTAGTGATTGTCCTTCTTGAGCGTGATCCCGCGAGCAAGGGCGAGCCGCTCCACGAGCCAGAACCCGGCGTTGTGCCGGCTACGCTCGTACTCCTTGCCCGGGTTGCCCAGGCCGACGATGAGGCGGATCTTGGACAGCGGCTACTTCTTTTCTTTCTTGTCCGACTTTTCCGCGCCCTTGTCGCCGGCGGCAGCCGGGGCGCCTTCGCCCGGCTTCTCCGCCGCCGCCTGCTCGGTGGTCGGCACTTCGGCCGCGGCCGGCAGGGCCTCGGCGCTCACCTCTTCTTCCTCGGTGACCAGCGCCGGCAGGGTACACGTGGCAACGACCGGGTCATCATCCTTGTGCAGGTTGGCTTCCACACCCTTGGGCAGCACCAGTTGCCGCGCGTGCACCGAATTGCCCACCGCGATCTGCGCCAGGTCTACTTCGATGAACTCGGGCAGGTCGTCCGGGAAGCAGGTGACGTCGAGCTCGGTGAGCACGTGCGTGATCACGCCCATCTGCTCCTTTACGCCCGGTGAACCCGCCGCATTGACGAAGTGCAGCGGCACCTTCATGTGGATCTTCTTGTCCTTGGAGACGCGCTGGAAGTCCACGTGCTGCACCTGCGACTTCACCGGATGCATGTTGAAGGCGCGCAGCAGCACCTGCTCGGCGCCGCCTTCGTGCTTCAGCGTCAGGATGGAGGCGTGGAACTTCTCGTCGGTCAGGCTGCGCAGCAGCTCCTTGTGGTCGAGCTCGATGTTGACGGCGCCTTTTTCTCCGCCGTAGACGATGCCGGGGACGCGGCCCGCGCGGCGCAGGCGGCGGCTCGCACCCGTACCTTGCGCTTTGCGCTGGCTGGCGTTGATTTCGAATTTCATGCACTGCTCCTCGTTGAACCGCCGGTCCCGCGACCAGGCACCGGCGGGGTTGATGAATCTATTCGATGAACAGAGAACTCACCGAGTCCTCATTGAAGATGCGCAGGATGGTCTCGGCCAGCAGCCCCGCCACCGACAGCTGGCGGATCTTGGCGCTCTCGCGCGCGTCTTCGCGCAGCGGGATGGTGTCGGTCACCACCAGTTCGTCCAGGTCCGAAGCGTCGATGCGCTCGACCGCCGTCCCCGAGAGCACGGCGTGCGTGCAGTAGGCCACCACCCGCGTGGCGCCTTCTTCCTTCAGCACCTGCGCCGCCTTCACCAGCGTGCCGGCGGTGTCGACCATGTCGTCCATGATCACGCAGCTGCGGCCCTTCACCTCGCCGATGACGTTCATCACTTCCGAGACATTGGCTTTCGGGCGGCGCTTGTCGATGATCGCCAGGTCCGACTCCAGGCGCTTGGCGAGCGCGCGCGCCCGCACCACGCCGCCGACGTCCGGCGACACCACGATCAGGTTTTCGTAACGCTGCTTCCAGACGTCCCCGAGCAGCACCGGCGCCGCGTACACGTTGTCGACCGGCATGTCGAAGAAGCCCTGGATCTGGTCGGCGTGCAGGTCCATGGTGAGCACGCGCGCCACGCCCACCGAGGTGAGCATGTTGGCCACCACCTTGGCGCTGATGGCGACGCGCGCCGAGCGCGGCCGGCGGTCCTGGCGCGCGTAGCCGAAGTAGGGAATCGCGGCGGTGACGCGCGCGGCGGAGGAGCGCTTGAGCGCGTCCACCATCACCAGCAGCTCCATCAGGTTGTCGTTGGTGGGCGCGCAGGTGGACTGCAGCACGAACACGTCCTTGCCGCGCACGTTCTCCATGATCTCGATCATCACCTCGCCGTCGGAGAAGCGGCCGACGATGGCGCGCCCGAGGGTCAGGTTGAGGTGCTTGGTGACGTCCTGGGCCAGCCGCGGATTGGCGTTGCCGGCGAACACCATCAGGCGGTCCATCATCGAGGCGGGTGCGTTGGCGAACTTGTTCACGGCGCAAGGCGCAATTGGCTGGGGAGGTAGGACTCGAACCTACGAATGCCGGAATCAAAATCCGGTGCCTTAACCAACTTGGCGACTCCCCAATAGGTTCAAGAAACGGTTCAAAAATCTTGCAGCGGGTGACGCTCAAGCCCCCGCGTGACAAACCCGCGCATCGCACCGGGCAGCTCGCCCAGCATCGCCTGCGCGTCAGCCTGCGCCGCGAACTCGGCAAACACGCACGCCCCCGATCCCGTCATCCGCGCTTGCGGGCGCCGCGCGCGCAGCCACGCGAGGTGCGCTGCGATTTCCGGACTGCGCCGCAGCGCCACTGCTTCAAGGTCGTTGCCGCCAAGCCCGGAGAAAAAGGGCGGTATTTTGAGTCGTTTCGCATTACGTGTCAATGTGTTATCGCTGAAGACGGCGGCCGTGTGCAGCGCCACCGGCGGCACCAGCACAAGGTACCAGGCCGC
>JAOTWE010000315.1 GCA_029863065.1 Betaproteobacteria bacterium | reverse complement strand
TTCTGCTGTCCGGCATGGCCGCCGGCAGCATCATGGCGACGGGCGCGGCACTCGCGAAGCCCCTCGTCAAGATCGATGGCTCGAGTACCGTGTTCCCGGTCACCGAGGCGGTGGCCGAGGATTTCCAGAAGTCCAAGCGCGGCGCGATCCGGGTCACCGTCGGCATCTCGGGCACGGGCGGCGGCTTCAAGAAGTTCTGCCGCGGCGAGATAGACGTTACCGGCGCGTCGCGCCCGATCCTGAAGAAGGAGATGCAGGCCTGCCGCAAGGCCGGCGTCGAGTACTTCGAGCTGCCGGTCGCGTTCGACGCGATCACGGTGGTGGTCAACCCGAAGAACAAGTTCATCCAGCAGCTGACGATCGCCGAGATGAAGAAGATGTGGGAACCGTCGGCGCAGAACACGGTGACGCAATGGAATCACGTCAACCCGGCCTGGCCGGCCGAGCCGATGAAGCTGTTCGGACCCGGCGCGGATTCGGGCACCTTCGACTACTTCACCGAGGCGGTTGTCGGCAAAGCCAAGTCCTCGCGCGGCGATTTCACGGCGTCGGAGGACGACAACGTGCTGGTGCAGGGCGTGTCGCGCGACGTGAACGGCCTGGGCTACTTCGGCTACGCCTACTACGTGGAGAACAAGGACAAGCTGAAAGCGGTGCCGATCGTGAACGAAAAGGGCCGGCCGGTGGGGCCCTCGCTGGAGGCAGTGGTGAAGGGCAGCTACTCGCCGCTTGCACGCCCGGTCTTCATCTACGTTAGCGCCACGTCGCTCGCCAGGCCCGAGGTCAAGGAGTTCGTGCAGTACTACATGACGCACGGCGCCAAGCTGGCGCAGGAAGTCAAGTACGTACCGCTGCCGGAGTCGGCCTACCAGCAAGCCTGGCAGCATGTGACCGGGGGCAAGAAGGGCACGGTGTTCGGGGGTGTCGCAGAAGTGGGCGTCACCATCGAGGAACTGCTGCGGCGCGAGGCGAAGCTGTAGACTCCGGCACCGTGGTGGCACCAGACGTCAGGGCGGGGCTCGAGCGGCGGCGCGCGCGCATTGCGCGCGAACGCGTGATCGAGGGCGCGCTGTTCCTCGCCGCGCTGGTGTCCGTGTTCACCACCGTGGGCATCATCTACGTTCTAGTGAAGGAGTCGGTGGTGTTCTTCAGCCACGTCCCGCTGTGGGACTTCCTCACCGACACGCAGTGGACGCCGCTTTTCGACGACGCGCACTTCGGCATCATGGTGCTGCTGTCGGGGACGCTGACCAGCTCGATGGTGGCGCTCGGCATCGCCGTGCCGGTGGGCACCGTGATCGCCATCTACCTGTCGGAATTCGCGCCGTTCGGCGTGCGCGAGATCGCGAAGCCGTTCCTCGAGATGCTGGGCGGGGTGCCGACCATCGTCTACGGCTACTTCGCGCTGCTCTTCGTCACGCCGCTGCTGCAGAGAATCTACCCGGAGCTGCCCGGCTTCAATCTGCTCGGCGCGGGAATCGTGATGGGCATCATGATCATCCCGTACGTGAGCTCGATCGCCGAGGACGCGATGCGCGCCGTGCCGATGAGCCTGCGCGAAGGCTCGTACGCGATGGGCGCAACGCGCTTCCAGACCGCGACGCGCGTCGTGGTGCCGGCGGCGATCTCGGGCATCGCCTCGGCCTACATCCTCGGCATCTCGCGCGCGGTCGGCGAGACCATGATCCTGGCGGTGGCCGCGGGCATGCAGCCCAACCTCACGTTCAATCCGCTCGAACCGGCCGCGACCATCACCGCGTTCATCGTGCAGGTGGCGCTCGGCGACCTGCCGCACGGCTCGGTCGGCTACCAGACGATCTTCGCGGCCGGGCTGACGCTGTTCCTGGTGACGCTGGCGTTCAACATCGGCGGCCACGTGCTGCGCAAGCGCTTCCGCGAGGCCTATTGATGCCCTACGCTCGGCGCTTGGAAGAGATCCGCAGGCTGATCGCAGCGCACAAGCGCTGGGACGCGATTTTCGGCGTGGTCGGCGTGCTCGCGCTGATGCTCGGCGTGCTCACCTTCGCCGCGCTGTTCATCGACATGGCGCTCGACGGCGTGCCGCGCCTTACCGGCGATTTCTTCACCAACTTCCCATCGCGGCGCGCAGGGCAGGCGGGGATCCTCTCGGCCTGGGTGGGCTCCACGCTGGTGATGCTGGTCACGGCGTTCGTCGCCGTGCCGCTCGGCGTGGCGGCGGGCGTGTACCTGGAAGAATACGCGGCCAAGCACTGGGTCACCGATGTGATCGAGATCAACATCACCAACCTCGCCGGCGTACCCTCGATCGTCTACGGCCTGCTCGCGCTCGGCCTGTTCGTGTACCAGTTCGGCTTCGGGCAGTCGATCCTCTCGGCGGGGCTGACGCTGGCGCTGCTCATCCTGCCGGTGGTGATCGTCGCCACGCGCGAGGCGATCCGCTCGATCCCGCAGGGCATCCGCGAGGGCGCCTACGCGCTCGGCGCCACCCAGTGGCAAGTGTGCAAGGACCACATCATCCCGTACTCGATGCCGGGTATCCTGACCGGCGTGATCATCGGCATGGCGCGCGCCATCGGCGAGACCGCGCCCATCATCACGATCGGCGCGCTCACCTTCATCGCCTTCCTGCCGCCGGCGCCGGTGCAGGCGCAG
>JAOTWE010000076.1 GCA_029863065.1 Betaproteobacteria bacterium | reverse complement strand
TGGAAGGCGAAGACCTCGATCGTGATGAAGCGCAGCATGGCGTCGGGCTATGCCGGCGTGGACAATCCGCTCTTCTACAAGGAAAATAACCGCATGCTGTTCGGCGATGCGAAGAAGATGCTGGACGAGGTGCTCGCCGCGCTGAAGGCCTGAGGCGTCCCTCAGGCCGTTCCTACCGCGCGCGAAACTGCGGCCGCAGGCCGCGGTCAGACTGCAGGCATGCACCAGGAGAGACAATAGATTGCAGCGCTCGCTCGTCGCCCGACTCCGCGCATTGACCGACCGCCTCGGGCGGCGCATGAGCGCGCCGACTCTGAAGATCGGCGTCTCGGCGCGCATCCTGCACCCCCAGCCCGGCGCGCTCGGGCTGCAGGGCAAGACCCGCCAGTACCTCGAGCAGACCGCGGCGCACTGGCTCATGTCGCGCGACGTTCTGGTGCTGATGGTGCCCACCGTGGACACGGGCGGCATACTCCATCGCAGCAGCATCCGTCTGTCGGACTACGCGCGTCACCTCGACGGCCTCATGCTGCAGGGCGGCGCGGACGTCAGCCCGATGACCTACGGCGAGGAGCCGCTGACGCAGGAGTGGGCCGGCGACCGCCTGCGCGATGAGTACGAAATCGAGCTGCTGCACGAATTCATCGAGGCCGGCAAGCCGGTGCTCGGCGTCTGCCGTGGCCTGCAGCTGATCAACGTTGCCTACGGCGGCACGCTTTACCAGGACATCGCCAAGCAGGTGCCGAAGGCGCGGCGCCACGTCACCGACGCCTACGAAAAGAACCTGCACGAGGTGCGCTTCGAGCCGGCGGGCGGCCTCGCGCGCCTGTACCCGGGCGTCGAGCTCGCGCGCGTCAATTCCATCCACCACCAGTCGGTGAAGACGCTGGGCCGCAACCTGCGCGTCGAAGCCTGGGCCGAGGCCGACCACGTCATCGAAGCGATCCGCGGCACCGGTCCCGGCTACGTGCTGGGGGTGCAGTGGCATCCGGAGTTCCACCCGCCGGGCGACACCTCGGTTCTCGACAGTGAGCCGCTGCTCGACGAATTCCTGCGCGCGGCGCGGCGGGCGGCCTGAGCCGATGAGTCTCGGTTTCCTGCCGCAGCTGCCGCCCGTATTCGGCCAGCCGGCCCTGTTCGGCGCGCTGCTGCTCGCCGGGCTGCTGGGCGGGGAGCTGGTGCGGCGCCTGCTCGGACTGCCGCGCATCACCGGCTACGTGCTCGCCGGCGTGCTGCTCGGGCCGCAGGTGTCGGGCCTGCTCGCGCCCGGGGCGCTCGGCGAGGCGCGCGTGCTGATCGACCTGTCGCTCGGGCTGATCGTGTTCGAGCTCGGCCACCGGCTCGACGTGCAGTGGCTGCGGCGCAACCGCTGGCTGTTCGTCGCTGCCCTCGCCGAGAGCGCGTTCTGCTTCGGCGCGGTGCTGGCGGCACTGCTTGCCTTCGGCTTCCAGCCCCTGCTCGCGGCCACCGCCGCGGCCATCGGCACGGCCACCTCGCCGGCGGTGGTGCTGCTGGTAGCGCACGAATTGCGCGCCGCCGGCCAGGTGACCGAGCGCATGCTTCTATTCACCGCCGTGAACTGCGGGCTCGCCTACGTGGCGCTGACGCTGCTGCTGCCGTTCCTGCACCTCGAGCACGCCATGAGCTGGCACGAGGCGGCGCTGCACCCGCTGTACATCCTCGGCGGCTCGGCGCTGGTGGGGTTTGTCGCCAGCCTCGCCCTGCTGTGGCTCGCCGACTGGGTCGGCAAGCGCGAGGACCGGCAGTTCATCCTGCTGGTCGCGCTGGTGGTGCTGGCGGTGGGTGCGGCGCGCAGCCTCAACCTTTCCGTGGTGGTGACGCTCATCACCCTGGGGATGCTGGCACGCAATTTCGACTACGAACAAGTGCTGCTGCCGCTGCGGTTCGGCTACGGCGGGCAGCTGTTCTTCGTCATCCTGTTCGTGCTGACGGGCGCGAGCTTGGAGTTCACGGCGCTGCCGGCGGTGGCGGCGGCGGTGGTGGCGTTCATTGTCGCGCGCTACCTCGGCAAGAGCCTCGCCATCCTCGCCTTCGGCCGCCTCTCGGGCGTGCGGTCGGGCAGCGCGGGGCTGCTGTCGCTCGCGCTGCAGCCGATGTCCGGGCTCGCAGTGGTGATGGTGTTGGACACCGCAGCCATGTACCCGGCATTCGGTGGCGATCTCGGCGCCGTGGTGCTGTCGGCGGTCGCAGTGCTCGAGATCCTCGGCCCGATCGCCACCCAGTTCGCGCTCAAGCGCGCCGGCGAGGCCGATCCGGCCGCCGGCAGCGCCTGAGCAGACGCGCCATGGACGAGATGGATTTCAAGTCCTCGGTCGAGCTTACGCTCGGCGTCGAGCTCGAACTGCAGCTGGTGCAGCCGCACGACCTCGATCTGGCGCGCGATGCCGGCGATCTGCTGGCGCGGCTGGAGAAGGTCAAGCTGCCGGGTGCGGTCAAGCCCGAGATCACCGAGAGCATGATCGAACTGAACACCTCGATTCACCGCGGCCATCTCACGCTTGCCGCCGAACTCGGCGTCATGCGCGACGCCGTGGTGCGCGAGGCGGGCATGCTCAACCTGCAGGTCTGCGGCGGCGGCACGCATCCGTTCCACAGCTGGAGCGCGCGGCGCATCTTTCCCACTGAGCGCTTCAAGCACATCCTCGAGCGCTACGGCTACCTCGCCAAGCAGTTCACCGTGTTCGGCCAGCACATCCATCTTGGCTGCGCCAACGGCGACGACGCCGTCTACCTCGTGCACATGATGACGCGCTACGTGCCGCATTTCATCGCCCTGTCGGCGGCCTCGCCCTTCTACCAGGGCGAGGACACCTCCTTCCAGTCCTCGCGCCTCACCGCGATCAACGCCTTTCCGCTCGCCGGTCACATGCCGTTCGTCGAGGACTGGGCGGAATTCATCGAGTATTACAAGAAGATGCGTGCCCTGGGCGTGGTCGAAAGCATGAAGGACTTCTACTGGGACATTCGCCCGAAGCCCGAATACGGCACCGTCGAAATCCGCATCTGCGACACGCCGCTCAGCGTCGCGCGCGCAGCGCAGCTCGCCGCCTACGCCCAGGCGCTGGCGAAATGGCTGCTCGACGAGCGGCCGCACCCGGCGCTGCGCGCCGTTTACCTGGTGAATGCCTTCAACCGCTTCGAGGCGGCGCGCTTCGGGCTGCGTGGCCAGCTGATCGACCCGTTCGAGCAGAAAAAACGTCCGCTCGCCGCGGACATCCTCGACACGCTGGCCGGGGTCATGCCGCAGGCCGAGGCGCTCGCGGGCGCCGACGCGCTGGCGGCGCTCGCCACCGACGTGCGCCGCGGCTACTCGGACGCCGACTGGCTGCGCGAGCGTTTCGCCGCCAACGGCTCGCTTGCCCACACGGTGCGCAACTCGGCCGCGCGCTGGGCGGGGGACAAGCCCGGCGCCAGCGGCTAGAATCGCCCGCTGCAGCGCATTCGCCCCATGCTCCTCGCCGCACTCCTTTTCGTCCTGTTTTACGTCTTCTGGATCCTGATGTCGGGATTCTTCACGCCGTTCCTTCTCGCCGCGGGCGCTGCGTCGAGCCTGGCGGTGGTGTGGTTCGCGTATCGCATGGGTGTGGCGGACCGCGAGGGCCACCCCGTGCATCTCATCTGGTCCGCGCTTGCCTACTGGCCGTGGCTCGTCCGCGAGATCCTCAAGTCGGCGCTCGACGTGTCGAGGGTGATCCTCGATCCGCGCCTGCCGGCGTCGCCGACGTTGGTGAGATTCAAGCCGCGGCAGAAAACCGTGGTCGGCCTGGTGACGCACGCGAATTCGATCACCCTCACGCCGGGCACGCTGTCGGTCGAAGTCGGGCCCGAGCAATTCGTGGTGCACGGGCTGACGCGCGCGAGCGCCGAGGCCGCCGTCGACAGCGACATGGACCGGCGCGTCGCGCGCTTCGAGCGCGTGCGATGATGTTCGCCGCGGCGGCGCTGGCGCTGCTCGTCGCGCTCGGCTTGGCGCTGGCGCGCGCGCTCCTCGGCCCCACGGTGTTCGACCGCGCGCTGGCCGCCAACTCCATCGGCACGCTCGCCATGATGATGCTGGCGGTGTTCGGCTTCCTCACCGGGCGGCCCGAGTTCCTCGACCTGGCGATTCTCTACGGGCTGCTTAACCTGGTGGGCACGATCGCGGTGCTCAAGTTCTTCCGCTACGGCGACCTCGGCGACCCGGGCCGGCCCGAGGCAAAGCCTTGAGCGCCGCGCTCGACATCGCTTCCTGGGCGCTGCTCGTTGCGGGCGGCGCGTTCTGCATGATCGGCGCGCTCGGCCTGGTGCGCCTGCACAGCTTCTTTCCGCGCACGCACGCCGCAAGCGTCATCGATTCCGCAGGCGCCGGGCTGCTGCTCGCCGGGCTGCTGCTGCAGGCGGGCTGGACGCTGGTGGCGTTCAAGCTGGTGGTGATCGGCTTGCTCATCTTCTTCGCCTCGCCGACGGCGACGCACGCGCTGGCCAATGCGGCGCGCGAGCGCGGCGTGTCGTTCGAGGCCGGGGAGGGGGAGGCGTCATCGAAGCGCTGATCATCCAGGCGCTGCTGACCATGATGGCGGCGACGGTGCTCGCCATCATCGTGCAGAGAAACCTGTTCTCCGTCGTGGTGCTCGCCGGTGTCTACAGCTTCCTCATGGCTACCGTGCTGGTGGCGCTCGACGCCGTCGACGTCGCCATGACCGAGGCATCGGTCGGCGCCGGCATCTCGACCGTGCTGCTTCTCGGCGCGCTGTACCTGTGCGGCGGTGAGGAGGCGAAGCCGCTGTCGCGGCCCTGGCTGCCGCTCGTGGTGACGCTGGTAATCGTCGCCGCGCTGGTCTACGGCACGCTCGGCCTGCCGGCCTTTTCCGATCCGCAAGCGCCGATCCACACGCATGTCGTGCCGCGCTACCTGACCCAGGCACTCGCCGAGACGGGCGTGCCGAACGTCGTGACCGCGGTGCTCGCCAGCTACCGCGGCTACGACACGCTGGGCGAGACCGTGGTGGTATTTACTGCGGGAATCGGCGTCATCGCGCTGCTGCGCCGCCGGCGCCGCGGCAAGGAAGACGGCAAGTGAGGCGCGAACCCGTTCTGCGCGTCGTCGGCAAGCTGCTCATCCCGTACATGCTGGTGTTCGCCCTGTACGTGCAGTTCCACGGCGACTTCAGCCCGGGCGGCGGCTTCCAGGCGGGCGTCATCACCGCCGCGGCGATCATCTTCTACGCGCTCATCTTCGGCCTGCCGGCGGCGCGGCGCGTGGTTCCCGAGGCGGTGGTCGAGGCGATGGTGGCCTTGGGTGTGCTGATCTACATGAGCGTGGGCTTCGCGGGGCTCGCGCTTGGCGGCAACTACCTGGACTACTTCGTCCTCGCGCACGATCCGGTCCACGGCCAGGAGCGCGGCATCTTCTGGGTGGAGATCGGCGTGCTGGTCACGGTGTCGGGCGTCATGCTGAAGATCTTCTATGTGTTCGCCGGGCGCGGGCGCGAGTCCGGCGGGGGCTGAGATGGAGGCGTTCGCCAGCCACTACAGCTACTTCGTCACCGTGCTGCTGATGGCGGCCGGCCTGTACATCATGATCGCGCGCGGCAACCTGGTGAAGAAGCTCATCGGGCTGTCGATCTTCCAGACCTCGGTATACCTGCTGTACATCGCCCCGGGCAAGCTGATCGGCGGTACGGCGCCGATCGTGTCGCAGGCCTATCAGGTCTACTCCAATCCCCTGCCGCACGTGCTGATTCTCACCGCCATCGTGGTGGGCATCGCCACGCTGGCGCTCGGGCTCGCCATCGTGGTGCGCATCCGCGAGGCCTACGGCAGCATCGAGGAAGACGAGATCATCGCGGCGGACGTGGGGCACGGAGACCGCGAGTGATCGCCGAGCACCTGCCGGCGCTGCAGGTGGTGGTGCCGCTCGCCGCGGCGCCGCTGATCGTGCTGCTCCGGCAACCCGGGGTCGCCTGGGCGCTGGCGGTGGCGGCCAGCGTATTCGCCTTCGGCGCCAGCCTGGTGCTGGCCGCGGAAGTGGCGCGCGTCGGCGTGATCTCGTACGCCATGGGCAACTGGCCGCCGCCCTGGGGCATCGAGTACCGCGTGGACGCGCTCTCGGCGTTCATGCTGGTGCTGGTGTCGGCGATCGGCGCGCTGGTCGCGCCCTACGCCTTGCGCAGCGTCGCCGCCGAGTTGCCGCGCGAGCAGCACTACCTGTTCTACGCGGTGTTCTGCCTTTGCCTGGCCGGGCTGCTCGGCATGACGATCACCGGCGATGCCTTCAACGTGTTCGTGTTCATGGAGATCGCGTCGCTGTCCATGTACGTGCTGATCGCCCTGGGGCGCGACCGGCGCGCGCTGCTCGCCTCGTACCAGTACCTGCTGCTCGGCACCATCGGCGCGACCTTCTACGTGATCGGCGTCGGCCTGCTGTACCTCGTCACGGGCACGCTCAACATCGCCGACATGGCCGAGCGGCTGGCGCAGGTCGGTGGCACGCGGCCGGTGCTGGCGGCGCTCGCCTTCATCACCGTGGGCCTGTCGCTGAAGCTGGCGCTGTTTCCGCTGCATCTGTGGCTGCCGAACGCCTACGCCTATGCCCCTTCCGCCGCCACTGCGCTGCTCGCGGCGACCGCCACTAAGGTGTCAGTGTATGTGCTGCTGCGGTTCTATTTCACGGTGTTCGGCGCCGGGCTGGTGGTGCGTACCCTGCCGGTGCCGGAAATCCTGATCGGTCTGTCGATCGCCGCCATCGTCACCGCGTCGCTGGTGGCGCTGTGGCAGGCGGACTTCAAGCGTCTGCTCGCCTATTCGAGCGTGGCGCAGGTCGGCTACATCACGCTCGGCATCGGCCTGGCGAGTGCGGACGGGCTGACCGCGGCGGTGGTGCACCTTTTTAACCATGGCATCACCAAGGGCGCGCTGTTCATGCTGGTTGGCGGCATCGCACTGCGCGCAGGCGGCGTTAATTTCGCACGCCTGCAAGGGCTCGGTCGCGCGATGCCGGTCACCTGCCTCGGCGTGACGCTCGCCGGGCTGTCGCTCATCGGCGTGCCCGGCACCGCCGGGTTCATCAGCAAGTGGTACCTGGTGCTCGGCGCGCTCGAGGCCGGGCATTGGTGGCTGGCCGGACTCGTGGTGCTTACCTCGCTCATCGCGGTGGCCTACGTGTGGCGCTTCGTCGAGGCGGCGTATCTGAGCGCGCCGGCGCCGGGCGCTGCGCGCATCGCCGAGGCGCCGCTGCCGATGCTCGCGGTTTCGTGGGTGCTGGTGGCGGCGTGCATCTGGTTCGGCTTCGACACGTCGTTCACCGTGGAAGGCGCGCGCCGCGCCGCGGCTCTCATGCTGGGCGGCGCGCCATGACGAGCGCGCAGCTGATCGCCGCGTGCCTCGTGGTGCCCGCCGCGGGCGCCGCCGGCATCGCGCTCGCCGGAAGCTGGCCGAACTTGCGCGAGTCGGTGACGCTCGGCACGGCGGCGCTGCTCCTTGCCTGCGTGCTCGGCCTGCTGCCCACCGTGCTGGCGGGGGGCGTGCCGCAGCTCTTCGTGCTGGAAATGCTGCCGGGTATCGCGCTCGGCTTTCGCGTCGAGCCGCTGGGGATGCTGTTTGCGCTGGTGGCCTCGGGGCTGTGGATCGTGAACTCGGTTTACTCCATCGGCTACATGCGCGGCAACGACGAGGGGCACCAGACGCGCTTCTACGTCTGCTTCGCGCTGGCGCTCGCCGCCACCATGGGCATCGCCCTGTCGGCGAACCTGCTCACGCTGTTCGTGTTCTACGAGATGCTGACGCTGGTCACCTGGCCGCTGGTCACGCATCACGGTGACAACGAGGCGAGGAAAGGCGGGCGCGTGTACCTGGGCGTGCTGCTGGGCACCTCGATCGGGCTGCTGCTGCCGGCCGTGATCGCCACCTGGGCGATCGCCGGGACGCTGGAATTCACCCCGGGCGGGGTGCTCGGCAGCGCATCGAGCGCCACGCTCGGCCTGCTCCTCGCGCTGTACATGTTCGGCATCGGCAAGGCGGCGCTCATGCCGATGCACCGCTGGCTGCCGGCGGCGATGGTCGCGCCGACACCGGTGTCGGCGCTGCTGCACGCGGTGGCGGTGGTAAAGGCGGGCGTGTTCGCGGTGGTCAAGGTCATCGTGTACGTCTTCGGTACCGGCGCGCTCGCCGCCACCACGGCCTCGGACTGGCTGCCGACGGTGGCCGGATTCACCGTCATCGCCGCCTCGGTGGTGGCGCTGCGCTCGGACAACCTGAAGCGCCGGCTCGCGTACTCGACGGTGAGCCAGCTGTCCTATGTGGTACTCGCCGTGGCGATCCTCGCGCCGCTGTCGGTGATCGGCGCGACGCTGCACATCGCTGCGCACGCGGTGGGCAAGATCACGCTGTTCTTCGCCGCGGGCGCCATCTACACCGCCGCGCACAAGACCGAAGTGAGCCAGCTGGATGGCATCGGCCGCCGGATGCCCTGGACCATGGGCGCCTTCGCCGTCGGCGTGCTCTCCATGATCGGGCTGCCGCCCGCGGCCGGCTTCGTCAGCAAATGGTACATGCTGGCCGGCGCACTGCAGGCCGAGCACTGGGTGGCGGTCGGGGTGATAGCGGCGAGCACGCTGCTCAATGCCGCCTACTTCGTGCCGATCGTGTACCGCGCATTCTTCCGCGCCCCGCAGGGAAAAGCCCACGGCGAGGCGCCGCCGGCGATGGTGCTCGCGTTGCTCGCCAGCGCGGGGGCGACGCTCGCGCTGTTCTTCTTTCCCCACGTGCCGCTCGCGCTCGCGCGCGCATTGCCAGGAGGCTGACATGAGCGATCACTGGCTCGTACGCCCCGCCACAATCCGGCTGTTGTGGCGCGTGTTCATCGGCGTGCTCGCGCTCACCGTCGTTGCGGAATTTTTGGTCGCACATCATCCTCACTTCCGCTTCGAGGAAATCATCGGCTTTGGCGCTTGGTACGGCTTTCTCGCCTGCGCCGGGATGATCGTGTTCGCCAAGGGGCTGGCGTTCTTCCTCAAGCGCCCGGACAGCTATTACGAGAAGGGCGAGAGCGATGGCTAGCGCCTTGTTGCACCCGGGACTGCTCATCGTCATCGCCGGCTTCGCGCTCGCGCTGCTGCGGGGTCGCGCGCGCGCCGCCGTGGCGCTCGCGGCGCCGCTCGCAGTGCTCGCGCTGATCCTCGCTGCGCCCGCGGGCATCGCCTGGAGCGGCACCTGGCTCGGCCTCGAGATCCGTCCGCTCGCCTACGATGCGCTTTCACGGCTATTCGCGGTGGTGTTCGCGATCATGATGTTTGCCGGCGCATTGTTCGCGCTCAACCAGCAGAGCCGGCTGGAGCTGCCGGCCGCCTTCGTCTATGGCGGCGCGGCGCTCGGCGCGCTGCTCGCGGGCGATCTGGTTACGCTGTTCGTGTGCTGGGAGTTGATGGCGGTCGGCTCGACGCTCGTCATCTGGAGCGCGGGCAGCAGCCCGGCCTACCGCGCCAGCATGCGCTACCTCGCCATCCACCTGCTGGGCGGCGTGCTGCTCTTTGCAGGCATCGCCGGACATGTCGCCGCGACCGGCTCGACGGAGTTCGGGCGCCTGGCGCTCGATACGCCCGCGCACTGGCTGATCCTCGCGGGCTTCCTGGTGAACGCCGGCGCACCGCCGCTCTCGGCCTGGCTGCCGGATGCGTACCCGGAGGCCTCATGGAGCGGGATGGTGTTTCTGTCCGCGTTTACGACCAAGACCGCGGTGTATGTGCTGTTGCGCGGCTTTCCGGGCACCGAACTGCTGGTCTGGGTGGGTCTGTTCATGGTGTTCTACGGCATCGTCTACGCGCTGCTCGAAAACGACATGCGCCGCATCCTCGCCTACAGCATCGTCAACCAGGTGGGCTTCATGGTGACCGGCATCGGCATCGGCACCGAGATGGCGCTGAACGGCGCTGCGGCGCACGCCTTCACGCACATCATCTACAAGGCGCTGCTCTTGATGTCGGCCGGCTCGGTGCTCTACGCGACGCAGAAGCGCAAGTGCACCGATCTCGGCGGGCTGTTCCGCACCATGCCGCTCACGGCGCTCTGCGGCGGCATCGGTGCGCTCGCCATCTCTTCGTTTCCGCTCACCTCCGGGTTCGTGTCGAAATCGATGATCTCGCAGGCCGCGGGGGACGAGCACCTGCTGTGGGTGTGGCTCGCGCTCGCCGCGGCCACCGCCGGCGTGTTCCTGCACGCCGGGATTAAGTTCCCCTGGTTCGTGTTCTTCCAGAAGGACTCGGGCCTGCGCCCGGAAGAGCCGCCGCTCAACATGCGCCTCGCGATGCTGCTGTTCGCGGCGCTGTGCATCGGCCTCGGCATCTTCTATGAACCGCTCTATGCGCTGCTGCCCTTCGGGACGGGCTACGTTCCCTACACCGGGTCGCACGTCGTCGTGCAGCTTGAGCTGCTGCTCTTTTCGGGCCTCGCGTTCTTCGTCATGCTGCCGATGCTGCGCCGCACACTCACCATCACTCTGGATGTCGACTGGTTCTATCGCCGCCTGGCACCGTTGCTGGTCAGGGCCTGCAGCTTGGCCCTGCGCGCGATGGGCGAATCGCTCGGCATGGCAAAGGACGGCGGAATGCGACGCATTAAGGCGGCGACCCACGCGCTGCACGGGCCGCAGGCGCTCTTCGCTCGCACCTGGACCACGGGCGGCATGGCTCTATGGGCGGCGCTCCTGCTGGCGGGCTATCTCCTAGTGGTCTACGTCTGAGCGCGCGAGGCGCACCCGTATTTCATATCGTGAAGTCGTCTTGCGGTGGCTGAACGGGGGGCGTTAGAATGGCCAAGTAATTCCCGAACGGGGCCAGAGCCCCGCGCAATACCCACACCGAAAAGAGGAGATCCAGTATGAGCAATGAACATAAGCCTGAAGCTGCGCGCCGCAAGTTTCTGACCGGCGCTGCGGCGGCGACGGCGGGCGCAGCGACGCTCGGCTTCCCGATGATTGCCAAGTCGCAATCGCCGATCGTCATCAAGATGCAGGGATCGTGGAGCGCCACGGACATCTTCAACGAGATGGCGCAGGAATTCGTCAAGCGCGTCAACGACATGTCGGGCGGACGGATCCGGATCGACTACCTGGTCGGCGGTGCGGTGGTGAAGTCCTTCGAAGTCATGGACGCCGTGTCCAAAGGCGTGCTGGACGCCGGTCACACCGTGCCGGTGTACTGGTACGGCAAGTCCAAGGTGGCGTCACTGTTCGGCTCAGGGCCGATCAACGGCTGCGATGCGTTCCAGACGCTCGCCTGGATCTACCGCGGCGGCGGCCTCGATCTGTACAAGGAGCTGCTCGACAAGCTCGGCCTCAACGTCGTCGGCTTCTTTGCCATGCCGATGCCGACGCAGCCGCTCGGCTGGTTCAAAAAGCCGATCACCAACGCCAATCAGCTCAAGGGCCTCAAGTACCGCACCGTGGGCCTGGCGGCGGACCTGTTCCAGCAGATGGGCGCCAAGGTGACGCAGCTCTCGGGCGGCGAGATCATCCCGGCGCTCGAGCGCGGCGTGATCGACGCCTTCGAGTTCAACAATCCGACCTCGGACAGCCGCTTCGGCGCCCAGGACGTGAT